>JAGLTY010000045.1 GCA_023135025.1 Bacteroidales bacterium
GAAGGGCCAGTGGCATACAGCTTTGCGACCTGGAGGAGCGGATTGTACAGTCGCAGCAACAGAAAAGCATCTCCTCTCCGAAAGATCGCCAGCAGATCGATAACCTTAAGAACCGACGATTCAGGTATTGGTACAGGTAAAAGTTTGCGAAGCGAATGTATTTAAACTGTCACTCATATTATAGCCTGCGGTACGGAACCATGGCGGTGGAGACACTGGTGGAGAGAGCAGCCGGAATGGGGATTGATGCGCTGGCCCTGACCGATATTAATAACTCCACAGGCATGGTCGATTTTGTCAGGGCGTGCCATCAGCACGGGGTTCATCCCATGGGCGGAATTGAATACCGCAATGGAGACAATTATCTCTATACGGGTCTTGCACGAAACTCCCGTGGTTTCAGGGAGCTGAACAGCTTTCTCTCCTATCACAACCAGTCGGGGCTCCCCCTGCCCGAGCGTGCCCCGCCCCTGGAGGATGTATGGTTCATCTATGATTTTATTAACAATCCCTGGCAGGGAAAGAGAGGTGGTGGTAAACTGCGTGACCGGGAGCTGATTGGTGTGCAGCCGGGTGAGCTAAACAGGTTGTTCACCTCCCGTTGGAACCAGGAGCGTTCAAGGCTGGTGATACGGCACCCGGTAACCTTTCTTCATAAAAGTGATCATGCACTGCACCGGCACCTGAGGGCCATTGACCACAACATCCTGCTGAGCCAGTTGAAACCGGGGCAGATGGCCCACGAGAGTGAAGTACTGCTCTCGCCCGACCTGTTGCGCTGTGCCTACGATGAAGTTCCCCATATCAGGCGGAACACAGAAGAGATCGTGAAAGATTGCCGTATGGATTTCGACTTTACAACTATCAAGAATAAAAAGACCTTTACCGGGACGGCCCAGGATGACAGGGTCCTGCTGGAGAAACTGGCTATGGATGGTATGGAGTATCGCTACGGGCGCAGGAACCGGGAGGCCCTGAAACGGATCAGGCATGAATTGGAGATTATCGACCGGCTCGGTTTCTCCTCCTATTTCCTGATTACCTGGGATGTGATCCGCTACTCCATGTCGCGGGGCTTCTACCATGTAGGAAGGGGCAGCGGCGCCAACTCCATTGTGGCTTACTGCCTGCGGATCACAGATGTGGATCCCATCGACCTGGACCTCTATTTTGAACGTTTTATCAACCCCAAAAGAACCAGTCCACCCGATTTTGATATCGATTTTTCATGGAAGGAGCGGGATGAGGTGCTCGACTATATCTTTAAAAGGTACGGACGCAAACATACAGCATTGATCGGGACCATCTCCACCTTCCGGGATCGTTCCATATTCAGGGAGCTGGGCAAGGTGTATGGCTTGCCCAAAGAGGAGATTGACCTGCTTGTGAAGGATCCCGGGAGTGATTTGAATGAAAATCATATTACGCGAAATATTTATGAGGCCGGGAGCCGACTGATGGACTTTCCCAACCTGAGAAGTATTCATGCTGGCGGGGTGCTGATCTCGGAAGAGCCCCTGACCACATATACAGCGCTGGATATGCCTCCCAAAGGACTTCCAACCACCCAGTGGGATATGTATGTGGCCGAAACACTGGGGTTCGAGAAACTGGACATCCTCAGTCAGCGTGGCATAGGGCACATCAAGGAGTGTGCGGAGATTGTCCGCCGGAACCGGGGGCTGGAGGTGGATGTGCACCGGGTGGATGATTTCAAAAAGGACAGGAAGGTTCTGGAGCAGCTGAAATCGGGTGAGACCAACGGCTGTTTCTATATTGAGAGTCCGGCCATGCGCGGATTGCTCACCAAGCTTCGGTGCGACAATTACCGCACCCTGGTGGCAGCCAGCTCCATTATCCGACCGGGTGTGGCACAGTCGGGAATGATGCGTGAATATATCCACAGGTTCCACCACCCCGATACATTTAAGTACCTCCATCCCATTATGGAAGAGCAGTTGAAAGAGACCTTCGGAGTGATGGTATACCAGGAGGATGTGATCAAGATCTGTCACCACTTTGCCGGTCTGGATCTGGCAGATGCGGATGTACTGCGCAGGGCCATGAGTGGAAAGTACCGCTCCAGGAGAGAGTTTGACCGGATTGCAGACCGTTTTTTTGACAATTGCCGTCTGCGGGGCTATCCCGACCGGCTCACCCATGAAGTATGGCGACAGATCAACTCTTTTGCCGGTTACTCGTTTTCCAAGGCCCACTCGGCCTCTTTTGCAGTGGAGAGTTTTCAGTCGCTCTACCTGAAGAGCCACTATCCCCTGGAGTTTATGACAGCGGTTATCAATAATTTCGGGGGATATTACCGCACCTGGGTCTATTTCAATGAAGCGCAGCGCTGGGGGGGGATCATCCACCTCCCCTGTGTGAACCGGAGCGACCACAAAACTTCCATAACCGGTAAAGATATTTTTATGGGGTTTATCCATATTCAGAGCCTGGAACACCAGGTAGCGGAGATGATTACCGGGGAGAGAGAGCAACATGGACTCTTTCGAAGCCTGGAGGATCTCCTTGAGCGTGTACCCCTGGGGCTTGAGCAGCTGATCATACTGATCCGGATCAATGCCCTCCGCTTTACCGGGAAAAGCAAGAAGGAGCTATTATGGGATGCCCACCTGGTGCTGGGGAACCGTAAAAAGAGGGATCCCGTAAGGGAGCTGTTTCCTGTGCAGAAGCGGGAATTCACCCTGCCCAAACTGGAACAGACCTCCCTTGAGAATAGCTATGATGAGCTGGAGATCCTTGGTTTTGCGGTTACCATTCCAGCTTTTGAACTGCTTCAGACCGCTTTCCGGGGGGAGATCCTCTCCCGTCAGATGATGGAGCACCTGGGTAGAAAGGTGCGTATGCTGGGTAACCTTGTGACCGTCAAGCATGTGCGTACCAAGCAGAAACAGTGGATGAATTTTGGAACCTTCCTGGATGTGGAGGGTGAATTCTTTGATGTGGTCAACTTTCCCGATTCGCTGAAACGTCACCCGTACAGGGGGAATGGAATCTACCTGCTTTATGGCGAAATTACTGAAGAGTTTGGATTTCCCGGGATGACGGTAGCGAAGATGGCCAGGCTCCCTTACAGGCCCGATCCCCGCTATTAACTGCTAACAGACTATCTATCTATCCTTTTGATATTCAAAACCCCTTTTACCTTTTTCAATTTGCGGATAAGCGCTTCAAGGTGCTGGGTATCCTTTACAAACAGGGTGATGCTGCCTTCGAACATCCCGTCATTTGATTCAATGGATATGGATCGCATATTTACCTGCAGATCTTTCGTGATCACATCTGAAATATTGCTAACGATTCCCAGGTCGTCCATCCCTGTGATGCGAAGTGTGACAGGGAAAAAAGTAACCTTTTCACTACTGCTCCAGCGTGCCTTCACCACCCTGTAGCCATACCGTGAAAGTAACTGTTGTGCATTGGGACAGCTGGTCCGGTGGATGCTGATCCCGGAGCCGATGGTTACAAATCCAAAAATGGCATCTCCCAGGATGGGATTGCAACAGGGTGCCAGTTTATACTCAACGTTGGCCAGCTTCTCATCGATAACCAGGAAGTCGCCCGACTCTCTGGAGGCTGCACTTACCAGTCGCTCAACCGACTCCTCTTCGATTTTTACGGGTTTGACTTCAAGCGGTTTTTCACTGCTGGTGAGCAGCTCTTTAATCTGGAGTAGTTCTACCTTCTCGGTGGCTACATCGAAATAGAGGTCAATGGCATCCCTGTATTTGAAATGCTGTATCACCTTGCGGATACTGCTGTCATCAAATTTAACCTTCCAGTTTCGGAATCTTCTTTTCAGAATCTCTTTGCCATGTTCCGCCTCTTTCAGTTTCGCCTCTTTCAGTGCATGCTTGATTTTCCCTTTGGCTTTGGATGTAACCACCACATTGAGCCAGTCCATCTTGGGTTTCTGGCTCTTGGATCTCAGGATCTCCACCTTATCGCCGTTCTGCAAGCGGTAACGGATGGGAACATTTTTACTGTTGACCCGTGCTCCTGCGCAGGAGGCGCCTACGTCTGTATGGATATCAAATGCAAAATCGAGCACCGTGGCATTCTCGGGGAATTTTTTCAGGTCGCCGTTGGGCGTGAATACAAATATCTCTTTACTGAACTGACTCAGTTTCAGATCCTCCATAAGATTTGAAGCATCCATTTCCGAGTTTTCAAGCGTCTCCCTTACCCGCTCGATCCACTGGTCTATACCGGCCTGTCCCTTGATACCTTTATACTTCCAGTGTGCAGCCAGTCCCTTCTCTGCAATCTCATTCATCCGGGCGGTCCTGATCTGCACCTCCACCCACTCACCACCCGGTACAACCACAGTTGTATGAAGTGATTCATAGCCGTTGGACTTGGGGGCCGAGATCCAGTCGCGCAAACGCTCGGGGTTGGGTTGATAGTGGTCCGTAATAATGCTGTATGCCTTCCAGCAGTCGGCCTTTGCCTTTTTTTCAGGGGTATCAATGATGATCCGGATTGCAAATTTATCATAGACCTCTTCGAACTCCACCTTCTGCCTGCGCATTTTTCGCCAGATGGAAGAGATCGCTTTGGGTCTTCCCCTGATCTCTGCCCTGAACTTCTCCCTATTAAAGTCCTCCTGAAGCGGTTGAATAAACTCCCGGATAAAGCGGTTCCTTCGCTGGGTAGAAGCCTTCAGCTTTTCGGCGATGGAGTTGAATGCCTCCTGCTCCAGAATACTCATGGAGATATCCTCCATTTCGGACATCACATTGTACAATCCAAGCCTGTGGGCAAGTGGAGAGTAGATAAACCTCGATTCACAGGAGAGTGCGATCTGCTCCTTTTCGTTCAGGACCTCCATCAGTCTCATCATGTTGAGCCTCTCTGCAATTTTAACCAGGATCACCCGAAAGTCTGTTGCCAGCGTCAGAATCAGGTTCCTCATATTTTCGGACTGACCCTGGATGATGGTGGTGTCCAGATTGCTGATTTTTAACAGCTCCTCTATTACAGTGGCTGTTCGCTCCCCCACACCCAATGTGACATCTTCAACGGAGATGTGATTCAGTTCAACACAGTGCAGCAGCAACGCGGCAGAGACCCCGATGGCATCCAGGCCGAGCTCCTTCACGGTCATCTTCGCCAGTCCTGATGAGAATTTTACCAGGTGAGTGCCATAGAGCTCCTGTGATTCATCGGTATGGGTCAGAAGGAATTCAAACGAGCTTCTGACCAGTGCCAGAGAACTTTTATCGTACTCATCACCACAAATACGCATCAGTTCCCGGAATTGAGCGAGAATCTCCTTTTGCAGAGGTTTTGAATATTTATCAATGATCTCCATGCAGGCTGCTTTGCATGGTAAAAGTAGTTAATTTATACAGGGAATTACAACTTCAAAGGTGGAGCCTTTGCCTTGTTCGCTGGTAATGGATAGCTTCCCATTGTGAAGTTTTGTAAACTCCCGGACCAGGGTCAAACCCATGCCTGCCCCCTTTTCGTTGGCTGTCCCCCTGCGGGAAACACCCCCGTTGAGCGTGACCTTATGCGCCTCCTCCTCTGTCATACCGATCCCCTGATCCGATATCCGGAAATGGGTCATTCCATCAACGCTGCTGAGTCCGATGGTGATGGTTCCACCTGGATTTGAAAACTTGATGGCATTAGAGATCAGGTTCCTGTAGATGGTCTCCATCATTATTTTATCGGCATAGCAGGTGATGGTCCCGTCGATCTTCTTTATAAATTCAAGTTCCTTGCTTTTGGCACTTTCGCTGTAAAGTGACAGGCAGTTGCTTACCAGTGTATTGAGCTTCACCTCCTCCGGATGGTAGTTGGAAGCTCCCTCATCAAGGCGTGACCAGTGCAGCAGGTTCTCCAGCAATTCCAGTGAATAGGAGGCAGAATTCTTCAGGTTGCCCAGCAATCTTTTCCGGTCAATCTCAACCTTATCATCTCCCTCAATCCTGTTCAACACCTCCACGGCTGTTAACTGGTTACCGATGGGTCCCCTCAGGTCATGGGCAATGATCGACATCATCCTGTCCTTGGTTTTATTCACATGGTCCAGCTTCAAATTCTGTTTGGTAATGACCAGGTTCTTCTCCTCCAGTTTAAGAGAGGTGTTTTTATGACGACGCATAAAGTAGAGCACCAGGATCAAACCCAGTAGCAACACCGAGACAATAACCAGACTGGTGTGAAAGACCAATGTTCTTTTTCGCACCAGCAACTGGTCGAGGTTGGATTGGATCCTCAGGTTCTCAATTTCCTGCTGAAGCACCTTTGAACGGGTTCTGAACTCCATCTCCATAGCAGCTTTGGCGGTGGCCTCATCCATCAGGCTGTCGGTGTATAGGTGATGCTGCATGGCAAACTTATAGGCCGACCTGTAATCGCCACGTTTGACCGCTATCTCTCTTTTGATCAGGTAGCCCTCGGCCATATACTCCATGGCGCGGATCTCACCGGCAATCTCAAGTGCCATATCTGCCATCCGCTTCGCCTCACTGTATCTCTCCTGGTCAACTCCGATGGTACCCAGTCCCAGGTAACACCTGATGAGCCCGTCGGGATCATCCAGCTTCTTCTTATGCGGAATGGCCCTGTTTATAAGATCAATGGCTTTCTCATACTCCTCCATCATCGTGTGGATAACGGCCAGGTGGATATAACAATTGGAAATAATCCTTTCATCTCCCAGTTCGATTTTAATCTCCATTCCCTGCTGTACATACTCAAGCCCCTTTTCAGGCTCACCCATATCCGCATAGTTGGTGCCGATATTGATCAGGCAATTGGATTCCTGTACCGGGTCATTGTGTGACCTGCTGACCTTCAGGGAGCGCTGATAGAGGTTGAGCGCTTCATCATGGTTTCCTATTTTATTCTGTATGACCCCTGAGTTGGAGAGGCAGAGAGATATGGTTCTCTGGGCGTTTTTCCGTTCTGCAATCTCAAGTGCCTTACCAAAGTACTCCAAGGCCCGTTCGTACCCCCCCAGTAATACAAACAGATTGCCCATATTGATAAAGGCTTGAGATATATCAAGCGCATCCTGTACACTATCGAGGTAGACTACAGATTCCTGGTATACGGAGAGGGCCTCCACATAATCGCCTCTGTTTTTGTGGATAATTCCCATGTTATTCAGGCAGCGGCTAATTCCGATAACCATGTTATTTCTTCTGTAGTAGTCCAGGGCTGTCTGGTAATGGTTCATGGCCTGGGTATACTCCGATTGGAACAGGTAGACATTTCCTTTATCCTTTATGGTTTCGAAGAAATTCACTTGATCGTCTGCTTCATTGAAACAGGCCAGGGCACGGTCATAATGCAGTATCGCCTCTTTATAGGAGCCACACCGGGCATTTATCTTTCCATCTATCTTGTAATACCGCCCCAATCCATTAATATCGTTCAGGGTTTCTGCAATCTCCTTTCCCCTCTCCAGATAGGAAAATGAGAGAAGTGTATCTGATGCACCTACCTCTTCTGCGAGGTCAAACAGAATCCGCATACGGATCGAATCGGCAATATCCCCCTCAATCTGAGCTTTCAGGCTGTCGTGTCTGTGTTGATCCGTTGCAGGTAACTGAACGGAGAAAAGAACCAGAATAAGTATGAAGAGGGTCCGGTGCAACAACATAGAGGGCTGTTTAGAGGGGATAAATGTAAGAAATTTTACTCCCTTTAAAATTTTCAGTGATATTTGTATACCCAAAAAAACCAGACCTATGGCCAGAAAAATTGCAATCCCGCATACCTATGTGATCGTATTTGCCTTTATAGCTGCAGCTGCGCTGCTTACCTGGATACTACCCGGGGGAGAATTTGAAAGAGAGAGTGTGGATGTAAACGGAACGATGCGGGAGGTCATTGTACAAGGATCTTTCCATGATGCTGAAAAACATCCGCAAACGTGGCAGCTGTTCAGTGCCCTGTTTGACGGGTTTGCTGGCAAGGCCGATATCATTGTATTTATACTGATCATCGGGGGGGCATTCTGGATCATGAACGACAGCAAAGCCATTGATGTGGGTATACAGTCGTTCCTGATTCGTGCCAGGAGACTGGAACGGCACAGGTTTTTCAGGTGGCTGGGTGTCGACAATATGATTATCACGCTGATTATGCTGGTGTTCAGTATGTTTGGGGCCACATTTGGAATGAGTGAAGAGACCATTGCATTTATTATCATCTTTGTTCCCCTCTCTGTATCCATGGGATATGACTCCATTGTGGGACTGAGCATGTGTTTTGTGGGTGCCGCACTGGGGTTTGCCGGAGCGCTTCTGAATCCTTTTACCATTGGTATTGCACAGGGACTTTCAAGCCTGCCGCTCTTTTCAGGAATTGAGTACAGGCTCTTTGTCTGGGTTGTTATTAATCTCTTTGGAATCGGTTGGGTTTTACGCTATGCAGCCCGTATCCGAAAGAATCCCAAAGCCTCTCCTGTATATGAATCTGATAGCTACTGGAGGGGAAAAGAGGGAGTCGATCTGGAACACCTGGAGTACCGTACACCTGTAATGGCCTGGATAACATTTATTATCCTACTTGGGGGAATGACCGTTTTTGCAGTACTGGAACCACTCTCAACCCTGCGTGTCGGAAACAGTGAGTACACTTTCAGCTTTCTTCCTGTCATTGCCGGGTTATTTGCCATTTCGGGAGTTGCAACCCTTCGCAAATCGGTTCATTTCTTTATTCTGAATATACTGATTTTTACAATTATCTACCTGATTGTCGGGGTCATGGGGTACGGTTGGTTTGTAAAAGAGATTGCCACCCTCTTCCTGGTGATGGGTATCTTTTCAGGCATGGCCATGAACAGGAGCGCCAACCAGATCACAAAACTGTTTATAGAGGGGATGCGTGACATTCTCTCTGCTGCTGTGGTGGTTGGACTGGCGGGTGGTATCCTGGTGATCCTTGAGGACGGAAAGGTCATCGATTCCATGTTGTACAGTATTGCCCAATCAATGCAGGAGTTTGGTAAACTGGCATCAGTCAGTATGATGTATATGATCCAGACCCTGATCAATATTGTGATCCCCAGCGGTTCTGCAAAAGCGGCACTGACCATGCCCATCATGTCGCAGTTTTCTGACCTCATCGGTGTGTCGAGGCAGGCCACGGTGATGGCTTTTCAATTGGGCGATGGCTTTACCAATATGATCACTCCCACCTCCCCCGTACTGATCGGTGTGCTGGGCGTAGCCAAAATACCTTATGAAAAATGGCTCAAGTGGGTATTGCCTTTTATGGCCATTTTGATCTTCCTGGGATGGTTGCTGCTGATTCCCACGGTGACCATGAACCTGAACGGCTTTTAAACTCCGGAATGGTTCTGATTACCTGAAACTGATCCCAATACCCACCGATTGTGTAGCATAGAGGGTGTAAGTAAAATCGTAATGGAGGGTCAGCACCCCCAGCTTTATCCTTGCCCCCACATTCACACGCAGGTTATTAAAATTTTTATAGCTCGTCTCAATGGGATTCTCCAGTATCTCATAGGTGATTTTCCATTCGGCATCGGTCTCATCAAAAATTACCGTATGGATGGGATAGTGACCCTCCATCAACAGCTCCACGTTGGAGCTGGCATAGCCTATCCCCTCGTAGAAGGTGATCACCGGCAGGGTTTGAGAGGCAATCAGGTTGACCGTCCACCCTTCCACTTTCTGCGTAACAAACTGATCGTCCCAGTTATAATCCGGGTAGTTATCAATCTCCACAAGTTCCTGGGGTTCAACCACCACATGAACCGACGATGAGACCTTGGTATAACCGCCCTGCAGAATGATATCGAGAAATTTCAGTTTATTGATAAAGGGGAGCCATTGCGAAATGGAGTGCTTCCCTCCTACTCCCCAAAGACCGATCTCTCCGTAATCTTTATACCCGACAGAGGGTATAAACCGGGCTGAAACATCGGTTCCAAATGGAAGTCCCACAGTCAGTTGCAGCATGGGAAGCGGAATAAAATCGACTCCGGCACCGTCAGGTACCGTGAAGTTGGAGTACTCGATCTCCTGCATATTCCCTCCACCCATGTCGACCATTTGCGTATAAGAGATGCTTGGACGATCCTCCTGGCTGCCTGCAACGGTAGGCGCAACAGTTGTAGGGCCCGGGTCGACTGTACCATTCAAATTCAGTGTACCCAGGTCATAGGTAAGGGCCGAGGAAGGGGCTTTGGCCCAGCTTACAGTAGCCGTCACATCCAATCCGCCCAATTTATGAGGCCTGGCAGTATTGTACCATCCTGCATTCAGGTCCGATCCCAGGATATTGGCATAAGGTTT
>JAGLTY010000450.1 GCA_023135025.1 Bacteroidales bacterium
CTGTGGCCACTGAACAGGAGATGAAAGCCAAGGCACAGGAGGCCAGGGCCAAGGTGATTGAGGCGGAAGTAGAGGTTCCGCTGGCCATGGCTGAGGCATTCAGGAAAGGACACATGGGTATCATGGACTACTATAAGTTTAAGAATATAGAAGCCGATACCGGCATGAGGGATTCCATCTCCAAAGGTACTCAGCGTTCCGGAGGAAAACCCGGAATCAAGGATCAGGAGAAGTAATCCTCCCTACTTCTTTTTACGGTGATAACCACCGGTAGGAAACCCACCCTTTACGCCACGGGAGATGGTCTCTGGCTCTTCATCTTCTGATGGAGAGATCCAGATTTTCAGATCTTCAACCAGCTGATTATCTGGAGGGTGGTGGTCGGCGATTAAGAATCCTCCCGTCAGGTAAGCAAAAGGAATCTGGTCCTTAAATACATAGAAGTGCTCCTCAGAATGAGCGATCAATGCTGAACCTTCCATTCTTGTTATCTTTATCTCAAGGATGTTCTCTTGTTGATAGGGCGAAAGGGTATAGGTCACCATAAAATCTTCATTCTCACCTATCCAGCCGGTATTGTTGTTTGGCATAAATTCCATTTTAATGACCAGGGGAGTACCCGGGGTTCCATCCTTCAGGATATAGCTTGAGATCCCTTCAATATTGAATCCAAACCAACCTTCCTGATCAGTTGTGACAGAGGAACCGAATTCAAACAGGACCTCCTGATCAGATTTGTGCTTCAATTGCACCTTCAGGTCGAACTGTTCATTGCTGATTTGTTCACCTTCAATATCGGTGAGCATACCCTGAAAACTCAGGTGATAATCAGACTGCCCCCATATAGGTGCAATTAAACTGAAAACCACCACAATCAGAAAATAGAACTTATTTTTAATCAGATTCATAACATTGAAGTTTTGGACTAACTAAATGTACAAAAATAGTCAATAAGGTTGCTGAGACTTGTTGATAATCATTAAGGAAAAGCTGGTATCGGTTGGTATACTTGAGATAACAGGTATTAACAATTTGTTCATATCCTTTGTGAATGAAATGTGAATATAGAAAGGTCTCTGATTCTTGACTTTCTTTGACTGATGGTCTAATTTTGGATGTACCGAGTAAGAGATAAAAGGCCGCTCGAGGGATCGTCCGGTGTAGTGAGCCAACCCCAAGGGGATCTGGTTAGCGAACCGGCCGGAACAGGGATTCCCCCCGGTCCGGAGATTCATCCAGAGCCAGGCATATATCATGAGACAGAGTTTCCTGATATATTTAACCTCAGGTCTCCTCTTGGTTGATCTTTAAAGGTTGATCCGAAAGGCTGAAGAGCCAAAAAGAATCCCCAGGGGTTCCGCTAAGCTTTTTCACTCTGGCTTCAGGCAGATCGTAAGACCTGGCTGAGGCAGGGGCCTTCAGGAGCCAGTCCCGGAAATCTGGTGCTTGTCACCGGGTGAAAGGACGGTAGCAGGTCAATGTTTTACGGAACATGGGCCGAGGACCCGGGTCTGCCGGTTAAAAAACCCTTCGGGGATGATCGGTTGGGCCGGCCATAATAACTGTAGCTCGGCACTGATTGGTGGCTATGGGTACTTATCAGTGAAATGGGAGCAAACC
>JAGLTY010000451.1 GCA_023135025.1 Bacteroidales bacterium
GATCCTGGAGTGGTCCGAGGAGGGACTTACTGAGGTTGAACCCGGTCACAGGCATATTTCTCATCTCTACGGCCTCTATCCTTCACCCCAGTATAACTGGGCCGACACCCCGGACTATATGGAAGCGGCCGAAAAGGTGCTGGACTATCGTCTGGAACACGGAGGTGGACATACCGGGTGGAGCAGGGCCTGGATGATCAATTTTTATGCCCGGCTGAAGGATGCGGAACAGGCCCACCACCATGTTCAGAAGCTCCTTGAGAAATCGACACACCCCAACCTGTTTGACAACCATCCTCCCTTCCAGATCGATGGGAACTTTGGGGGGACAGCCGGGATCGCGGAGATGCTGGTTCAGTCACACGCTGGTTATGTGGAACTGCTGCCTGCCCTGCCGGATGCCTGGAAGAACGGAAAGGTCACAGGCCTGATGGCCCGGAGTGGGTTCCAGGTGGATATGGCGTGGAATGAGGGTGAGCTGACAGAGCTGCAGATTCATTCAAAACTGGGGAATACCCTGGAGCTGAGGTTTGCTTCCAGCGAGGTGTCCATGGCAACCACCACTGGCCAGGTCATTACCCTCGAGGATGTTCTTCGGGTGCTTTAATCTATTCAATCACCCGGTTTATAGGAGGGGTGCCTGGGGCCATGGCCCAGGTAGGGCACCTCATCAAACGCATCACCGCCACCTGTGACCCTGGGGTCGCCCGTAGCCACCAGCTGCTCCATCAGTTGTGCGGATAGCTGCTCTTTGATCTCCGTATAAGCGGGATCGTCAGCCAGGTTCACCAGCTGCTCCGGGTCCTTCCGGCAGTCGTACAACTCCTCTGAGGGCCGTTTCCCGAAAGCCAGGTTATAGAGCTCCTGATGTTGCTCATCCTTCTCCCGGTTCTCAACTATGTAAGTTTTGGTGGGGCCATTGTCGCAATCGCCCAGCCAGCAGTAAGGTATGGCAGCCTCCTTGTAGTTTGGGGTTCCCGAGGGCCAGCGCTCCTCTTTGAAATTCCGGATGTAGAGGTAGTCATGGGTACGGATGGCACGTACGGGGTAGCCCCCCATATCCTCTTCCTGTCCGGGTACATGCCGCTCCTTTCCGTGCAACACATAGTCACGGTTCTCTCTCTCCACAAATCCATCTTCTGAACTTTTCAGCAGGTTAGCGAAACTCTTTCCGGTCATCACAACGGGAATGTCAACTCCTGCCAGCTCCAGGAAAGTGGGAGCCAGGTCTGTGGTGCTGATAAAATCGTCCAGCACGCGACCTGACTTTTTAATGCCCGATCCCCATCGAACTGCAAATGGGATCCTGGCTCCTGAATCGTAGTTGTTGGATTTACACCGGGGGAAGGGCATGCCATGGTCGCCTGTCACCACGATAATGGTATTTTCCAATTCCCCGTACTCCTCCAGGATTTTGATGGCACTGGCCACCAGTGTGTCGAAACGTTGCACCTCGTAGTAGTAGTCGGCCACATCGCTTCTTACAATCTCATGATCGGGAAAACAGTCAAACAGGCGGATCTTCTCCAGATCCATACCGCTCTGCATCCCGGTCCCCCTGTCATAGGGTCTGTGAGGGTCCGATGAACCCAGCCAGAAGCAGAAGGGCTG
>JAGLTY010000452.1 GCA_023135025.1 Bacteroidales bacterium
TATACCCAGGCAGAGCTGGAAGTCCTCCTCATTCCCGATCAGCACATCCGAAACCGAAGCAATCTCATTGAAGATCTCATGCAGTTCCTGCTCCCTGCCCAACCAGAAAGAGGCCCGGTGGTTCAGGTCAAAAGAGATGCGGGTACCATGCTTTTTAGCTGCCCTGGCTATCTCCAGGCAGAACTGACTGGTCTCAGGTGACAAGGCAGCAATCAATCCGGAAAGGTGCACAATTTGGGCTCCCTCCTCCCCAAAAATACGCTCCAGGTCAAAATCCTTCACATTCAGTGTCCGCCCAACCTCACCGGCCCGGTCGTTTTGCACCCTGGGTCCGCGCGATCCATAACCTGCATCGGCAATATTGATCTGGTGACGGTACCCCCAGGGATTTCCCTGCTCCACCTCCGGACCTTCATAATCCATGTGCCGGCTGGCCAGGTTGTCCTTAATCAGCCTGGCAATGGGACTTCCCTTCACAAAGGTAGTAAGGATCTTCACAGGCAACCCCAGATAGGAGGCGGTGCTCCCCACATTGGACTCGGCACTGGTGGCATCCATCCTGAACAGATCGCTGCTGTGGACGGGCTGAGCGTTGACCGGGGTGATTCGTATTCCCATGCTTGTGGGGATGATCATTGCATATTTTGCATCCTTCTTAAGTTCCATTGTATCTATCTTTAATTTTTAAACATTTCCGAAAACTCAAAAATACGATTTCAAACTGAGCCCCCTACAGGTTAAATTTATAATTTGAAAGATTGAGGGTATCCCCCATCTCCACCTGCAGCTCCTCCAGCTTCCCAAACATGTAGCGAATACGCTCCTGCTGCGAAGTTGCTGCCGCCAGGTTGTGCATCTCAGAGGGATCATTGACCAGGTCAAACAGCTTGATCACCCCGGCCTTCGGATAGACGATCAGTTTGTAATCGTTCACTCTGATCATTCGCTGAAGGTCCATATAGGCACCATATATTTCCGGGTAACTGGAATCAGAATTCTCCCCCTCAATAAATGGTCTGAGACTGTTGAACTCCACCCATTCGGGCACCTCTCCACCGGCATACTCAATAGCAGTAGGCATGATATCCTGCAGATAGACCGCCATTTTCTCCCGTCTCCCTTTGGGAACACCCGGGCCCACCACCATTAAGGGTGGCCGCATGCTGTGGTCGTACATGTTCTGCTTGCCCATCAATCCGTGCTGGCCCACCGACAGTCCATGATCGGCCGAGAAGAATATATAGGTTTTATCTGCCTGTCCGGTCTCCTCCAGGTGGGCAAGAATCCGTCCGATCTGAGCATCCAGATGGGAGATGATGGCGTAGTACTCCTGCCGGTGAACCTTCACGGAATATTCGGTACGTGGAAAAGGCGCCAGCTTCTCATCCCTCAGGCTGGCAGCACATCCGATCTTATCTTTGTATGGATACTCGGGAAGAAAGTTCTCCGGAAGTGAAATGTTTTCCAGCGGGTAGAGATCTACATACTCTTTGGGCGACTGACGCGGATCGTGGGGCGCATTGAAGGCCACATACATAAAGAACGGCTGTCCAGATACCGAAGCTTCATCCAGAAAGCCCATGGTTTCATTG
>JAGLTY010000453.1 GCA_023135025.1 Bacteroidales bacterium
GAAAAAATATGGACCGATTGGGAAGCATTCGCCCAGTATGCATTCAACAAATCGCACTCCACCTGCTACGCCTATATCTCCTACCAGACTGGCTATCTGAAAGCGAACTACCCGGCAGAATTTATGGCTGCAGTGCTGAGCCGGAACATTACCGACATCAAAAAGATCGGCCAGTTTATGGACGAATGCCGGAGAATGGGTATTTCGGTGCTTGGTCCGGATGTAAACGAAAGCAATGTAAGGTTCACCGTCAACGATAAAGGGAATATCCGATTCGGCCTGGGCGCCATCAAAGGTGTGGGTGAGAATGCAGTCAGAAGTATCATTGAGGAGAGGATCGTTAACGGTCCGTTCAAAGATATATATGATTTCGTGGAGCGGAACGATCTGCACCAGGTGAACCGGAAGAATTTTGAGGGACTGGCAGTGGCCGGCGCGCTGGACTGTTTCGATAACATATCCAGGAGTCAGTACATCGATACACTGGAGGAAGAAGATGCCACTTTTATTGAGCAGTTAATCAAGTTTGGCAATAAGATCCAGTATGAAAAAAACACACCTCAGCAGAACCTGTTTGGGGAGAGCAGCGCCATCGCCATTTCTAAGCCGGAACCACCCGAGGTAAACCGGTGGGAGGACATTACTACCTGCAAACAAGAGAAAGAGCTCCTGGGATTCTACCTGACCTCGCATCCACTGGACAGGTTTAAACTTGAAATAGATGCATTTTGTCCCAATAGACTTGAGGATCTCAGCGACCTGCAGCAATTCAGGGGCAGGGATGTGGTCTTCTGCGGTATGGTAAAGAGCGTCAGAGACGGAGTGGACCAGTGGCGCAATAAACCTTACATGCTGGCCCAACTCGAAGATTATACCGACACCTATAACCTGAGGTTGAAAAATGATGATTACGTCAATTTCAAGCAGTATTTCCTTCCCGATGTTGCACTGATGATCCGTGCAACCGTCAATGAGTGGAGTCCCAGGGATGAGCCCGGTAAAAAGATTTATTCACTGAAACTGAAGATGGTATACATGCTTGCTGATGTCCGTGAAAAGCTGGTCAAATCGGTCGATGTCTCCCTGGATATTAATCAGGTTTCCGGTGAACTTATTGAATCTTTTGAGCGTTATACCGTGAATGAAAGCGGGAAAATTCTGAAGTTCCGGATTTATGATCCTGAAAGCAATATGAAATTAAACCTCTTTTCGCGTAACAGGCAGGTGCAGCTGACCGATGAATTTATAAACTTTCTCAAGGACAATCCGGGTTTTGAATTCCGGCTTGGGTAACTATTTTTTTTTAATTTTGACCGATATTTATTTCTATAAATCTTAAAACATGGCATTAGAAGCAACCGATAGCAATTTCGACGAACTGGTACTGAACTCTGACAAACCTGTGATAGTGGATTTCTGGGCTGAATGGTGCGGTCCCTGCCGCATGGTAGGACCCATTGTTGAGGAAGTGGGTGTTGATTATGAAGGCAAAGCCATAGTGGCCAAAGTTGATGTGGACAGCAATCCCGGCATTACTGAAAAATATGGCATCAGGAACATCCCTACCATTCTCTTTTTCAAAGAC
>JAGLTY010000454.1 GCA_023135025.1 Bacteroidales bacterium
GAGCATCATGGGGATTTGACACACCCGATTACTCCAATGGCTCTACCTATGCCGACCTGGACAATGATGGCGACCTGGAACTAATCATCAACAACATCAACGGACCGGCCTCCATCTACCGGAACAATTCCGAAACACTTCCCGATGGGCACTTCCTGACGGTACAACTGAAAGGCAGTGATCTAAACCGGGCAGGGATCGGTGCATGCGTGACCCTCTACTCCAACGGACGACAGCAGATGGCCCAGCACTTTCCCACAAGGGGGTTTATGTCATCCACCTCGGACCATCTCCACTTCGGACTGGGCAGCGATACCCTGGTAGATTCACTCACCATCAGCTGGCCCGGACTGTTGGAACAGAAGGTATACCATGTGAAAGCCGATCAGACAGTGGTGCTGGATATCTCCAACGCCACTGCTGCAACTCCTAAAACAGACGAACCGTCTCCTGAAACCATCTTTAGCCGCTCTTCTGTGCCCGGACTTGAGTTCAGACACCGGGAGAATGACTGGGAGGACCTGGACCGGGAGGCATTGATTCCTGCCAACCTCTCCACCGAAGGTCCGGCGCTTGCCGTAGGTGATGTGAATGGAGACGGACTGGATGACCTCTTTGTGGGTGGAGCAACGGACCAGGCCTCCGGGCTCTTTATCCAGCTTCCCGGCGGCACATTCTTTGAAGCCACGGTTCCTGTACTTCTTGGGGACCGCTTTACCGAAGATGTGGATGCCGCTTTTTTTGATGCCGATGGAGATGGGGACCAGGACCTCTATATTGTCCGGGGTGGTAACGAAGAGTTTACCGGAAGTCCGCTACTGGCCGACCGGCTGCTGATCAATAATGGTCAGGGACAATTTGAACGCAGTCCCCCGGGGTTGGTACCACTACTGATGCAAAACGGCTCCTGCGTGAGGCCGGCCGATTTTGACGGGGATGGCGACACAGACCTCTTCCTGGGAATCCGGTCCATACCGGGAGCTTACGGAATCTCACCGGAACAGTTTCTGCTGGAGAACGACGGATCGGGCCGGTTTATCCCTGTTCCCGCAGAAAGGCTCGGAAAGCTGCACAAAGCTGGGATGGTTACCGATGCATGCTGGGTCGATCACGACCTGGACGGCGATCCTGACCTGGTGGTGGTGGGTGAGTGGATGAATGTCTCGATATACAACAACGATCACGGCACCTTCACAGATATCACCGGTACAACCGGACTGGAAGAGACCTCCGGATGGTGGAACTGCATCATGGCAGCAGATCTTGACATGGACGGGGATATGGACCTGGTGGGTGGTAACCTGGGACTGAACAGCATGCTGAAAGCTTCTGTGCAGGAGCCCGTGGAGCTCTGGCTGAACGACTTTGATAACAACGGCATACCCGATCCCATACTCTGCACCTATCATGATGGAACCAGCTATCCCATTGCCACCCTCGATGAGCTGAAGCGGCAGATCATCGGGATTGAAAAAAAGTATCCCGCATATAGTGACTTCGGAGGTCAGACTGTGACTGATATTTTTGGTGAAGATATTATCGCCAAATCCCTGCTGAAACGGGCTGTCACACTGGAGAG
>JAGLTY010000455.1 GCA_023135025.1 Bacteroidales bacterium
TATGAAAGTCAAGTGATTTTATCTTCTCTTTGCTCTCCTTATTGCTGTTTTTCCTCTCTTCTCACAGGAGCATGCACCCGGAAAGGGTGGCACCAAAGTGGGGGTTACATTTGCATCGTTCGGTGATAATCCCGTCATTCCGTTTGTGATGCTTTGCGGAGCCCCATCTTATGGAGACAGGGATACAGGTGGGGATCGCCTGCAGGCTTCGCTGATCTTTTTCAATCACTTTTCATATTTTATCTAAAATAATCCCAAAGTCAATAGGGGTATGGATGGTTCTCTGGTGTGTTATGAGTGAAACCATAAACATGGAACAAAAAGAGACATTAATAATCATTCATTAAAAATCAGAAATCATGAAAAAATTATCGTTTTATTCGTTTGTAGTTTTCCTGCTGGGCGTGCTTTTTTTCACCGCCTGCGAAAATACATTTAACAATGGTCCGGGCCTGGAGGATGAAAATAGTATTCTTCCCGATCAGCTTTCAGTAGAGATCCCTGCTGCACTAATGGAAGATGTATCTTCGTTAAAGGGGGCTCCTGTGGTGGATACCCTGAAAGGGAGGGAGATCTATGGCCACCTGAGATTTTTTATCCATGCTGGCAACCATGCTGGCCGTATAGTAAAACATATCATTTATGGCATTCGCAGGTACAACATCGACCAGGTAAAGACGGTCACCTATGAAAGCGAGGATGATGGGCGCATTAAGAACCTGGTGGTTGTGGAGGGCCCCGAGTTTGACGGCCGTACCTGGGAGTACGGACTCACTATTACCGATGCTGAATCGGAAGGTGAACCTGATGGCGGAAAGGCCATGCAGATTTTCTGGAACAGAAATCCCAAAGAGGGCATAACCATCATCAAGCCCTATAACCTGGATCGTTCCAACGAAGGAGATATGGCACAGGCCATGTTTAGGATCGACTACAGTGGTGCCGGTGAGATGGGTTATGACCATCATATGATTGTCTCCATCGCCGATATGCCTGCTATTGATCCCCTGCTGGCTCCTTTTGCCATGGATGGCATGAAGATGTTTGTTGGGAAGAAAGGCGACTATGTGGATGTATATGGAAACTCCAGTCATCCCAATGCCAAGTTTCTCACCGAAAAGGTTGGTTATAACTGGGCCTTTGTGGCTTCGGGATCGGATGTTGAAGATGCTGCAGTTGCCGAGCTGGGACTACCTTTGAGCACAGTGGATTCTGAAGATCGTGCTGTACTGCTGGAGGAGTTCTCCATCTACAATGTGCTGTACGACGAGGTGAAAACCATCTGGCCCCATGCCAGTGATGAGATCCTGGAGGCATGGCTTACCAATACTGAAGCTCCCGGGTTTTTTAATAGAAACGGATTTATCCAGGGGGGTGAAGCTCCTGGAGATCAGTTCCTGCCACTGGTGGAGCGTATCGGAGGTTTGGCTCCTTATAATCCCAAGGCCATCGCAAACCTTGAAATCGCCTTCAATTAGGGTTCTATTTCATATATGACCTGACATTTGTTGAGGTCACAACCCCGTTCGCTCTGTCGGACGGGGTTTCTTTATGTGTGCCATGCATGTTCTTTATC
>JAGLTY010000456.1 GCA_023135025.1 Bacteroidales bacterium
AGCTCAAGTACACGGTCCACCTCGCACTTTAGTAATTCAAAAAAATCTGTCTCTTCAAATCCCACCCAGATCACCCTGGGTTGTTTCCGCGGACCAAAACTGGCCAGTCCGGTCATCTCCAACCGGGTCCGCTCCGGGATATTTACTCCGGCATGCAGGGCTCTCCCAATTTCCTTGACTTCCGACATCTTTGTATCACCTATAAATCTGAGTGTTACATGATACCGGTCCGGATCTACCCAGCTGATACGCTCCCCTTCAAAGGCAGTTATTAAAAGATGATGTGCCTGGAGTATTCCCTGTTCCACACGAAAAGGTAATCCGATAAATGTTCTATAGTATTGGTTTTCCATTTACAATACCACCTGTTTTCCATAAATTGCTCCTTACAAAAGTATCAAATCGTCTAAAACCAGGAACCTATGAAGAAATTTGCAGTTTTGCTTTCGGGATGCGGTGTATTCGACGGCGCCGAAATACATGAGGCCACACTGAGCCTGCTGGCCATTGTCAGGCAGGGTTGCAGTTACGAGATTTTTGCTCCCGATACCAATCAGCACCATGTAATAAACCACATTACAGGTGAAGAGATGGAAGAGACCAGGAATGTGCTGGTGGAGTCGGCCCGGATCGCCCGTGGCAATATCAGGAATCTGAAGCAGTTCAAGCCTACCTCTTTCGATGGTCTGTTATTACCAGGTGGTTTCGGCGCTGCTAAAAACCTATCAACCTGGGCCTTTGAAGGGGCCGACGCCTCTATCCTTCCGGAGGTGGAAGAGGCCATCACAGGGATGGTAGCTCTGAAGAAACCCGTAGGAGCCCTCTGCATCTCACCGGTGATTCTGGCTAAAGTACTTGGGAAGGTTCACCTGACCATTGGCAATGATGAAAGTACCATCGATGCACTGGAAACGCTGGGTGCAAATCATGTTTACACCACCCATGGAGAGGTGGTGGTTGACCCCGACCACAACCTGGTAACCACCCCCTGCTATATGCTCGATGCAACCATCGACCAGATTGCCGATGGTGCCATCAACCTGGTGGATGCTATGATCAAACTGATGAAGTAGATCCCTTCTGTTTTAGTAACGGATCTGGGTTTCAGGCATCGCTTTGATCAGCCAACCGATCTCCTCCTGGCTAATACTATTGCCCTGAAGGTTAAGCTCCTTCAGATGGTTCGACATTGTAGTGATCTCCCCTGGGATAGTGGAGAGCTGGTTATGGGCCAGATCCAGCTTCCTCAGTCTGGTAAGATTTGAGATTCCCACAGGAATCGTACTCAGTCCGTTCTCCTTCAGCTCAAGAATTTCAAGGTTCTTCAACTCATATAGTTGAACGGGGAGCCTGGTAATGACATTTTTGTCCATGGAGAGTCTGACCAGTTGATCCATCATCATGATTTCAGACGGAATTTCAGAGATCTGGTTTTCTGAAAGATCAACTCTTGACAACAGTGGCAGGAGGAGTATCTGTTGCGGAAATTCGCTAAGCCTGTTTCCATTGGCATAAAACCCCTGAAGGTAGTGGAGAGCTGTGATCTCTTCAGGGAGGCT
>JAGLTY010000457.1 GCA_023135025.1 Bacteroidales bacterium
AAGAGCTTCAGGGCCGCTTCCATGATCTGTGTCCGGCGCGATTCGCGAATCTCTTCAAACTGTTCCGGTGTTCGTGGTGACATAACTCTTTTGACTGAACGTTCAGTCAAATATAACATACTATAGATACGAAATGCAAATTTTTCACCGGTTTTTTTCATTTATGCTGTAACTTTCCGGAAAGAGCCTCGTCTTATTTACACTTACCAGGCTGGTAAAATGACGGTAGAGGAGTACAACAAGGCAGTGGATGCTTACGCAGATAATCTCTATAGGTTCGTATTGAAGAACCTGAGGGATGATGCTATGGCAGAAGATATCATCCAGGATTCTTTCGAAAAGTTATGGATGAAGCTGGAAGAGGTGAGTGCACTGAAGGTGAAAAGTTACCTGTTTACTTCGGCATATCATACCATGATCGACTATATCAGAAAGGAGAAACGGAATATGGTTGTGGACCCGGGTACCCTTTATGAACAGGGGGAATCTGATCATTATTCTGATCTGGGTGAAGTGCTTGAGAGGGCTATCCGGAATTTGCCGGAGAACCAGAAAGCAGTTGTAATGCTGCGCGATTATGAGGGTTATTCTTATAGAGAGATTGCTCAGATAACGGGGCTTACCGAATCCCAGGTCAAAGTTTACATATACAGGGCCAGGGTCTATTTGAAGGGTTATATAGGATCAATGGAAAAGGTGATTTAGTGATGGAAATTAACAGGCATAACTACGAGGCGTATTTGCTCGACCTGCTGGAAGGAAGGTTGTCTGTTGAGGATCAGCAAAAGTTGCACGATTTCCTTCTGTTGAATCCTGATTGTACCGGGGAGCTCACGGAAATGGAACCATGGGTCCTTGAGGGGGAGAAGATCTGTTTTCATAACAGCAACCTGTTAAAGAAGGAGATTCCCAATCATACAACCGAGTTGAGCGATCATAATTTCGATCTCTTCTCCATTGCAAGGATGGAGGGTGACCTCGACGATAAGCAGGAGGCAGCTCACCAATCCATGGTAGCCGAGGATGAAGGGAGATCCACACAGTGGTTGGAGTGGCAGCAGACCAGGTTGGTGGCCGAACCGTTGTTATTCAAAGGAAAAGAAAAATTGAAACAAAAAAAAGGAGAGAAAAACAGGGTGATATGGATAAGTGTGATTTCAACTGCCGCAGCCATTGCTTTGTTGATTGTCCTGTTCAGGATGGGGCCTGTTTTGCCACAGCAGGAACTATCTGTGCAATCGCTTTCGGAGACGGATGCTCAGCAGCGTTCTGATGTTCCGGATCAACCTGAGGGTCAGTCGGAAAAGGAGGAACCGATGGAGAAGGAGGAACAGGTGGAGGAACAGCGGGTTCCACCAACATCCGCATTGCCGGTGCAAAAGTCAAATAACAGTGGGATGTTCTCCGTAAAAAAAGATCATGACCGTCCTATTGAACTTGAGTCGAAAAATGTTGTGGTGCCTCAGGATGATCTGCAGTCGCGCCCTGTAAGAGTTTCAGAAAACCGGTTGAATGCTTCATCGCTGGTTGGTGAACCT
>JAGLTY010000458.1 GCA_023135025.1 Bacteroidales bacterium
CCTACAGCTGGCGAAGTATGCCCTCAACCCCGGCAGATATTATCAACTATTGCAAGCAGACCGGGATCACCTCCCTGGAACTGATGGGGAATATCGCAGAGGATTATGCTGGTGCACCTGCAGGACCTGCATGGCCACAAAACTGGAGAGAATTGAGCGATGAGGAGAAGGCCGAATTCCAGAAAAAGCGTGAAGAGCACGGAAAGATGATGAGCGAGTGGCGCATCAACGAGGCATCTCCTGAAAAGTACAAAGAGCTGAAGGCCATGTTTGATGAAGCTGGAATCGATATCCATATTGTGAAATTCTCCCCTGCTAACTGGAGCGATGCTGAGATTGACTACGCTTTCGAATCCGCCAAAATCCTTGGTGCCAAAGGTGTAACCAATGAGATCGGACACGAGGCGGCCAAACGGCTGGGACCCTTTGCAGAGAAGCACGACATGTATGCAGTGTTCCATAACCATGGTCAGCCCGGCGACTCCACCTTCAACTTCGAAGACTACCTGGCCTATTCGCCCAACAATATGCTGAACCTGGATGTGGGACACTATTTCGGAGCCACAGGGAAACATCCTAACGAGATTATCGAGAAGCTTCACGACCAGATCTACAGCATCCACCTGAAAGATAAGACCGGGAAAGATGCCGATCCGGCCGATACCAATGCACCATGGGGCGAAGGCGACACTCCCCTGGGCGATATCCTGAACCTGATCCAGGACAACCAGTGGGATATCTACTGCGATATCGAACTGGAATATGAGATTCCTGAAGGTTCAGATGCAGTGGTTGAAACCGGCAAGTGCGTGGACTATGCCAAAAAACTACTGGGCAGCTCAGCAGAGTAGTACATTATCTGCACCAAGAGAACAGTTCCGGGGGCATAGTCATTGTAGATGACTTTGTCCCCGGTCTCTTTCAGAACTGAAGCCCAATCAATGCATCAAACTCAAACTTATTACCTGGTTGATAAAGTTGTTTTGAAAAACGTAACTTGAAACATTGAACTGCGTCACAAACCGCTCCTTCTTGAATTACCCGGATAATAAACTATATAATGATGAAAATTGAGCACCTGGCCATCTGGGTCAGAGACTTAGAAAAGGTAAAAGAGTTCTATACCACATACTTCGACATAAGATGTGGTAAAAAATATGTGAATAAAAAGAAAGGGTTCTCCTCCTATTTCCTGGCATTTGAGGAAGGTGCCAGAATAGAAATTATGCACCGTCCTGATATTTCAGAGCAAACTGGAAAAGCAGGAGCCATATTTGGATTAACCCATTTTGCAATATCTGTGGGAAGCAGGGAACGGGTTGATGAACTTACAGCATCGATCAGAAACGATGGTTTTGAGATCATTGGTGAACCCAGGACCACCGGAGATGGATATTATGAGAGTGTTGTAACGGATCCCGAAGGAAACCTTGTTGAAATAACCCAATAAAAAAACCAAAAGCAGTTGTCAGTATAAACTGTTGCTTTTGGCTTTGAGTGTGCCCAGGACAAGAATCGAACTT
>JAGLTY010000459.1 GCA_023135025.1 Bacteroidales bacterium
GCTGTGGTTCAGGTCGATCTTGGTCACCAGCATGATAGTCTTTTTCCCACTGTCCTTGTCCATCACATCATACTCCAGGACCATGCCGTTGAGTGCATAGGCATGCATGAACATGGCCCCAAAGGTCTGCTTGTTGTTCATCCACTCCTTGCGCATCTCCTTTCCCAGTTTTTCCGAAACCCACATATGCACCTCTGAGGCTTCATCCTCCACAAGGTACTCGTCGCAACTGTATCCCAGGATCATTTTTGACTTCCCTGTTTTCCGGTAATGAATTGGATCTACTTCTGAGTCATCCTCATAAGCTTCTACCTCTTCGGCCAGGGTTTCCGGGTCGATGGTGGTGGCAAAGCCGTTCTTTTCCCCATCGCTGTCGGTCAGGATCAGCATGGCACTGTTCTTTGTATCGAAGATGATGGTTGATTTACTACCGTCATCCCTGAACTCCATGGCATAATCGGCATCCTCCTTATGCACATAGGAATCATAGACCATCTGTTCGTCCAGTTTGCCATTTTTCTTGTATTCAGAGATTTCCATCTGGATATAAGCATCAAAATTGTAAACAGCTTCATAAGGCACATTATTGGTAAGCCCGAATGCACCCATAAGCGCTTCATTGGAGATTCTGGCGCTGGACGATTCTGTAGGATCGTCTATCTCAACTACAGTCATGCTATCCTCTTTGGATTTGATTTCAGTCTCATCTTTGAAGATTGCCTTCTTGACCCTGTCGCGCAGACTCTGGGAGTGTATCTCCTGGAAAGAGAAGATCATGGCCGTCATGGATAAAAAAAGGATAATTCGTTTCATGGGAATAAGTTTTAGTTGATCTAACATGTGCAATTTAATACTAATATCTTTGAACAACAATCATGATTCCATGAAGTTCAAAAACTCATTGATCCACGGCCGCCTGGTGAAGAGATACAAACGATTTCTGGCCGATGTGATCCTCGACGATGGCACATTGGTCACTGCCCACTGTACCAGCTCGGGATCCATGAAAAGTTGCCTGGAGGAGGACGCCGAGGTGTGGCTTTCGCCTGTGAACGATCCCAAACGGAAAACCCGCTTTACCTGGGAGATGATCCGGATCGGTGGTGACTGGGTGGGAATCAATACCTCCAATCCCAATGCGCTGGCTTTTGAGTGGGTGGGTCGTGGATTGATACCCGGACTGGAGGGGATCACCAGTCTGAAGCGGGAGGTGAAGTGGGAAGACAGCCGTTTTGACCTCTATGGGGAGATTGCTGGCGGAAGAGCTGATGCCGGATCGGGGAGGGGCTGTTTTATTGAGGTAAAGAATGTGACCCTGAAGGAGGGCCACCGGGCACTTTTTCCTGATGCTGTTACCGAACGGGGCCGCAAGCATCTGAACACTTTGGTCAGGGTGAAAAAGTCGGGGATGCGGGCAGTGATGCTCTATATGGTTCAGCGGATGGATGTTAGAATTTTCTCCCCGGCCCGTGTCATCGATCCGGCCTATGGAAAAGCCCTTGATGAGGCGGTCCGGCACGGGG
>JAGLTY010000046.1 GCA_023135025.1 Bacteroidales bacterium
CCTCAGCACCCTGTATAAAAAGTTCTGCCGAGCGCTCCGAACCGGTGAACAGCTGCATACCAAGCCCGAATTTCGATCTGTTGGAGAGTTCCAGGGCATGTTCGGGAGAGCTGGCCTCCATCACAGCAAAAACAGGTCCGAATACCTCCTCATCAAAGACCGGCATTCCCGGTGCAACTCCTGTTAGGATGGTAGGCTTGTAGAATGCCCCGTTCCGTTCTCCTCCCAGGAGTAACTCCGCCCCCATATCCACAGATCTCCTCACCTGCTCCTCCACCTCTTTGGCCTGTTTGACCGAAACAAGGGGACCCACCTGGGTCCCTTCCTCCATAGGATCGCCCATCACCAGTTTTTCCACCCTGCTCACCAGCAGGGGAACAAAATCTTCGGCAATCCACGACTCCAGGATAAACCGCTTGGCCGCAATGCAGCTCTGTCCCCCGTTCTGCATCCTGGCAGGAATGGCCAGGTTGAGGGTGAGCTCCCGGTTGGCATCGTTCAGTACCACAAAAGCATTGCTTCCTCCCAGCTCAAGCACACATTTTTTCAAATGCCTGCCCGCCTCAGAGGCAACAGCCACACCTGCCTGCTCGCTCCCGGTAAGGGTCACTGCCCTTATGTATTCACTGGCGATAACCCCTGCTACCCGGTCCGATCCAATGGCCAGGTTCTGGAATGCACCCTCTTCAAATCCTGCCTCTTTAAATATCATTTCGATGGCCCCTGCACATCCCTGCACATTGGAAGCGTGTTTGAGAAGCACTGTATTTCCTGCCATCAGGGCCGGAGCTGCAAAGCGAAACACCTGCCAGAAAGGGAAGTTCCAGGGCATTACAGCCAGTATGGGGCCCAGGGGTTCAAAGATCACGCGGCTCTCATCAGCCTCTGTCTCCACAATCTTCTCCTCCAGAAAAAGAGCTGCATTCTCCGCATAATATTCACACACCCATGCACACTTCTTCACTTCAGCACCGGCTTCCGTAACCGGCTTTCCCATCTCCCGGGTGATCACCTCTGCAAACTCCCCGCTACGTTCACGAAGCACTGCAGCAACCCTGTTCATCAAAGTTGCACGCTCCTCAAAAGAGGTATGCCTGTATTTGGTAAAAGTGTTATGAGCCCGTCCCAGCTGTACGGCAAGATTCATATCCGACAGCTGTGGATAGTTGATGATCCGCGACGGATCGAAAGGATTGATACTCTTCATTACAGCCATGATGAATCGGGCAGTTTTAGGGTAAACCGCAATGTACTTAAATTTACAATGACTACATTTATATCAATGCGACAAAATATGGATCATAAATCGTACCTGAAGATGGCTGTTGACGAGGCCCTCAATGGTATGCGGGCCGGAGAAGGGGGCCCTTTTGGCGCTATCATCACCAGGGATGGAAAGATCATAGGAAGGGGACACAACACCGTATTGAAATCAAACGATCCCACCGCTCATGCCGAGGTGAATGCCATCCGTGATGCCTGCAGGCATATAATGAGTCATCATCTCACAGGGGCTGTTATCTACTCCAATTTCGAACCCTGCCCCATGTGCCTGGCAGCCATCTACTGGGCAGATATACGTTCCCTCTTCTTCTGTAACGGGCGTTCTGATGCAGAGAAAATTGGCTTCATGGACAAATACCTCTACCATGAGCTATCGAAGAGTGAAGATCAAAGGGAGATAAAAACATCCCGGATATCCGTTCCGGAAATGGAGATGCTTATGGAAGAGTGGATGGGACTGGAAGGGAAAAACCTCTACTAATCTGGTTCACTTCTATAGGAAATCAAAGATCAACTGCTATTTTTATAGATTGATCGACCTAACTAAATCACATCATGGACAGAAGAAATTTTATCGGAAAATCGGCCGTTGCCGCAGGTGCTTTCACTATTATCCCCAACCATGTCATGGGCAATCAACCAAACAACACGATCGCTCCCAGTGACAAAATAAACCTGGGTTTTATCGGGGTGGGGAAACAGAGCATGGGACTGATGAGGAGTCTCACCAACTGCCCGGAGACCATGGTGCTGGCAGCCTGTGATGTGGACAAGAAAAAACTGGACCGCTTCAAAAGTGCAGCAGAAAAAGCCAATGCCGGTAAACTGAATGGCGGAAGCCAGATGGTCGATACCTATGAGAATTACAGAGAACTCCTGGAGAGAAAGGATATCGATGCTGTGGTGATCGTTGCCCCCGACCACTGGCATGCCATGATGGTTGTTGATGCTGCCAAAGCCGGTAAAGATATCTATTGCGAAAAGCCCATGGCCCTTACAGTGGCTGAAGGCAGAGCAATGGTCAATGCCACCAGGAAATACGACAGGGTCTTTCAAACAGGGAACATGCAACGTTCCTGGAGGAATTTCAGACATGCCTGTGAGATGGTTTCCAATGGATACATCGGGCAGGTCAGGGAGATTAATGTGAGTGTAGGAGATCCTGTTATGGCTTGTGAACTTCCCGCAGTGCCTGTTCCGGAAAGTCTGAACTGGGACCTCTGGGTCGGACCCTCCCTGTTTAGAAATTACAATCCGGAACTTGCCCCTCCCATAGAGAATAACGGCTGGGCCAACTGGAGGAATTACCGTGATTTCGGTGGTGGTATGATCACTGACTGGGGTGCACATATGTTCGATATTGGCCAGTGGGCCATGGGTATGGACCAGTCCGGTCCTATTGAGTTGATCCCACCGGAGAAGCGTGCCAAAAGAGGGATGCAGATGAAATATGATAACGGAGTGGTCATGACTCACAAGGATTGGGGTGATTTTAATGCAGTTCAATTCCTGGGTTCAGAGGGGAAAATTGAGGTGAGTCGCAGTTTTTACCGTTCCGACATTGTGGGATTGACTGAATTTGAACTAAAGGAGAGTGACACACCGCTCTATAGGAGTGATAACCATTACCAGGACTGGGTGGATTCCATCAAGAAGAGAACCCGTCCGGTATCTGATGTGGAGACAGGTCACCGGACCGCTTCGCTGTGCAACATCGTTAATATCGGCTATACACTGGAACGGCCACTGAAGTGGAAACCAGCCCATGAAAGATTCATCGATGATGATGATGCCAACAGCATGCTTACAAGACCGTTCCGCGGAGAGTGGGATTTTAATGACTTTTAGTAGAAAAATCTAAATTTCCTCTATGAAAGAACGAGCTTTACAGCTCTTCATACTGTTTCTCAGTCTCCTGCCTGCAACCGGGTCGGGACAGGATCCCCCTTTTGCCGAGATTTTAACAGCCGATGCGGCCTGGTGCCAGCGAAGCAATAATCTAACCACTGCAGAGATTCTGATCACCGGAGATATTGATACCTCCCGTTTCGACCTGGTGGTAGGGATCAGGGGAACCAGGGATACACTGGTCAACCTCCCATCGGGCATATTCACCCTCTACCTCAACAACCAGCTGGGGAGCAATGAATATATTGTCTATAAAATCATTGAATATCAAGAATACAACACCCTTGAGAACGACGTGAACGACACACTGATCATGGAGGTCCACCCCTGGCCTGATATGACTTTCAATGCAGAATTTGAAACCCGGTGCAGCCCGGTCAACATCGTATTCAGAGCCAGGGAGGGCTATCCCACCTACACCTGGGATTTTGGAGACGGAACCGGAGCAACCACCTCTACCAACTGGACCAGCCATACCTACATCAGCGAGGAGGATCTGGACGAGATCAATTTCGAAACCGGCCTAAGGGTGGAGACAGCTTTCGGATGTGTGGATTCCGTCACAGACAATATCACCATCTACCCCACTCCTGCAGCTGGTTTCCAGGTAAGTCCTGAATTACTGTTCTATCCCAATACCACAGTTTACCTGACCAATACCACCACCCCGGGAAGCTGGGATTTCAAATGGGATTTTGGAGACGCATCCAGGAACTATACCAGAGATCCCGGCGAACATGTATACAGTACCTGGGGTGTTTACGATATTGAAATGGAGTGGTCCACGCCCATGTGTCGTGGCAGTGTGACAAAGCAAATAGAGATTCGCCCTCCAAAGCCGGTGGCTCTATTTTTGCCTGACACCTCGGGTTGCCCGCCCCTGTTGGTCTCTTTCAGGAACAACACCCTTTATGCCGAAACATACCTGTGGGACTTTGATGATGGCACTTTCTCCACAGAGGCCAACCCTACTCACAGTTTCATGGAAAGCAGATCACACTATGTAAAACTGGTTGCTACAGGACTCTCGGGAAGAGATAGTACGGAACAGACCATCGCCGTGTTTGACCGGCCTGTTGCCATGTTTGAACCAAATATTACTGAGACCAGTAACCTGAGGGAGGTATTTACTTTTGATAACAATTCGGTGGGTGGCGTTCGTTATTTGTGGGATTTTGGCGATGGAACAACCTCCGAGGAAGAGAGTCCCAGCCATCTGTTTAATAATACAGGGAGCTATACAATAACGCTTTATGCGTGGAGTATAAACGATTGCACCGACACGCTGGTCATGGAGAACCTGGTAACCATTCTGGAGGGTGAAGGCAGTAGTACATTTCCCAATGCATTTAAGTGGAATGGATCAGGTCCCACCGGTGGTAACTGGACTCCGGGAAGTGATGATAACACCGTTTTTCATCCCGATGTTGAGAGTGCCACTGCATTGAGAATGGTTATTTTTTCGAGACTGGGACATAAAATTTTTGAAACCAATGAGGTATATGTGGGTTGGGATGGTTATATAAACTCAAGTAATCTGGCTCTCCAGGGTGTCTATATTTATAAAGCCTGGATCACCTATTCCAGCGGGGAGCAGGTAGTTATTTCCGGCGATGTTACATTCCTCCATTAGCAAAAAATAAAAAACAAAATGATGAAATCATTCCTGACCTTCCAATTATTCCTGGGCATCATTCTGTTCAATACACATGCAACAAAAGGCCAGGAGCTGCTCACTCCACAGGAACTACTGAAGCTGAAAACCATTGGAGCGGTTCAAATTAATCCCGAAAAGAGTGAAGTGATCTATAGTGTATCAACTCCAAAGGGACCCAATGATAAGCCCGGCGGTTCAACCAGACAATTTTTCCGTGCATCAATGATGGACTGGATACCCATTCCCCTGTTTGAAAAGAGACCGAATGTCAGCTCACCCCGGTACTGTTCCGATGGTAAACATATCGGTTTTCTCTGGGCAAATGATGGTGAACCGCAGCAGGTATGGGTGATGAAACAGACCGGAGGAAGCATCAAAAAGCTTACAAATGAACCATCCGGAGTATCTCAATTCAAATGGCAACCAGGGAAAAATGGTATCGCATACCTCTCCAGTGCAAAGACCACCGATCGAGAGAAAGAGTTGAAGAGAAGGGGTTACAATTTTATCTTCTATGAAGAGAACCTGAAAAACAGCACCCTCCACATGGCCTGGTTCGATGAAGAGTGGAACCAGACCAGTGTATGGGAGATCACCCATGAAGGGAATACATGGGATTTTGAATTTGACCGCCAGGGAGCCCGGATTGCTGCCTCTGTCTCACCGGAAAAACTGATCGACCACCGCTATATGTTCCGAAAGATCTACCTGATTGACATTGAGTCGGGCGAGATGAAGCAGGTCTCGGAAAACGAAGGAAAGCTGGGAAACTATTCATTCAGTCCCGATGGCCACCATCTGGCCTATGCTGCTGCACTGAATATCAATGACCACCAGGTGAGCCAGGCTTTCGTTGTAAACCTTCATTCCGGATCGGTCTCCAACCTTACACCGCCGAACTTCAGGGGGCATATCAGCTGGGTGAACTGGAAAGACAACAAGCACCTGCTCTACTATGCCGGAGAGGGAGTCTATCCCACATTAAGTGTGGTCCCTGTAACGGGCGGACCAAGAGAGGTGATCCTGAATGCAGCCAGCAACGGAATTATCTTTGGCACCCCGCAATTCACTCCCGATTTTAAACATTTTGTTTTTTCCGGATCCACCCCGACAGATAAGATCAATCTATACTACTGGGATGGAAAGAGTGAATTGGAAAAGGTCTCAAACCAGAACCCCTGGCTTAAGGAGAAAGTGCTGGGAAAACAGGAGGTAATTCAGTACAAGGCCAGAGATGGAGAGGAGATTGAAGGAATATTGATTCACCCGGTGGGTTATGAGGCGGGTAATTCCTATCCGTTGATTGTATATGTACACGGCGGTCCGGAGGCCCACGAATCCAATGGATGGATGGGCCGTTATGCTACTCCCGGACAGGTAATGGCCGGGAAAGGATACCTGGTGTTGTATATCAACTACAGGGCCAGTACAGGTTACGGAATTGATTTTGCCATGGAGGGTTTTATGGATCCGGCCGGTAAAGAGTTTGATGATATTGCCGATGGCATCGAATGGGCGGTGCGGGAGAAGGGTGCCGACCCGGAACGGGTAGGAATGGCAGGCGGATCGTACGGGGGATATGCCTCGGCATGGTTCGCCACCTACTACACCAACTATGTGAAGGCTGTCTGCATATTTGTTGGCATCAGCAATGTGGCCAGTAAACGGGGCACCACCGATATTCCATATGAGGAGCTCTATGTTCACTCCGGGAAGAAGCTGGAGCAGCAGTGGCAACTGAACCTGGAACGCAGTCCGGTTTACTGGGCCCACCAGAGCCAAACCGCCACGCTGATCTATGGTGGTGCCGCCGACAGTCGGGTCCACCCCTCCCAGAGCCTTGAACTCTATCGCAGGATGAAGATGAATGACCACCCGGCAGTGAGGCTGGTGCAGTACCCCGGCGAAGGGCATGGCAACAGGAAACAGGTGGGACAGATCGACGTGCTGTACAGGCAGATGGAGTGGCTCGACTGGTATGTCAGGGACCTCCATCCGCTGGACGGACCCATGCCGCGACTGGATCTGTCGGACCGCTACGGTCTCGACTGGGAGTACTAGTTTATAACCCCAGGTATTTGGTCAGAATCTCCTTGCCCTGCCGGATCGCATCTCTTCCCGTGGATTCTATCCCGTACCACCCGGTATACCCCATCTTCTTCGACATCCGGATCATCCGGCCCGAAAGCTCTTCGGTTGGCTGGTTCCGGTAGGACATCCCTTTGGCATAGGGAAGCATCTTTTCCAGATACGCCAGGTTATCGAACTCAGGACCCGGCTGACGCCAGTCGGGATAACTGCCAAACAGGGGGTGATCGACCGCAGTAAAGAGCCTCTCCATCCATGCCGGATCGTTGGAAACACCACCATGATTCTCAATCACCACATTAATGCCCGCCTCCGATGCATACTCCAGCAGCATTTGATATGAGTCTACTGCCCAATCCAGGTTCTCCTCCGGGGTGGCCTCCTCCACGCCCCTGCAGTTGGTACGTATGGTATGGCAGCCCAGGTAGTGTGCCACATCGATCCATTTCCGGTGATTGATGCCAAATTGCTTCCGCACCTTTGCATCGGGCGAACAGGGATCCCCTTCCGCATCCACCATAATCAGCACCATGGTCACATCATAATCGTCAGCACTCCTCTTCAGCTGATTCAGATAGTTCACATGGGGAACATCAAAGAGGGTGTTTACAAACTCGATCCCGTTGATATCAAACTCCTCCCTGGCCAGCTTCGGAAAATCGAGGGTGGTCCACAAACCCTGCCGGATCTCATCCACCAGCGACCACTGTGCAATGGAGATATCATCCCGGGTGGGCATTTCAGGCATATTAATAACAGGTGCTGCATCAGATTTTTCGTCACCTTCTCCCTGGGATACACACGACCCCAGCATGGAGGAAGCCACCATTCCGGCGGCCCCAACTCCCATTGATTTCTCAATAAATGCTCGTCTTTTCATACTACATCTCCCATCCTTTTCTGTAAGTTCTGGTTAAATATTTGTTTGCTTCAGGCAGATTGGTGATCTCTACCTTTTCAGGGTCATAAACCACCTTTTTCCCGGCCCTGAGTGCCACTCCACCAAGCAGGATGGTCTGTGTCACCGGTGCAGCTTTCAGGAAGGTGCCGGGCGACTCTTCACCACTCTTAAAGGCATCAATCCAGGCGCGATTGTTTCGGTTGGTCACCTCTTTAGGTGGCTTATCTGATCCGGTCAGCTCCACCATTCGTTTCTCCGGAATGATCTTTGGTCTCTCTCCACGAAAACCGGCCAGGATCTTTCCTTTATCTCCCACGAACATCATCCCCTCCCGGGACAGATCCTTACCATCACCATCCAGCTCCTCCGGCGTAAACGGTCTCATCCCTCCGTCGTACCAGAATAGTTTAAAGGGAGGCAGGGTCTCCTGCTCCGGAAAATCAAATTCCACCATACAGGAGTAGGGGAAGGCCACATTATTGCGTACACCTTTGCTCACATGGTTCTCTACCTTGCAGGTGGTGGTCCCGTAAGCCCGGGCACTCAGTGGTGCAGTATTGATTCCGAACTGAAGGAAGAGGGGCCAGAGGCTGTAGTGCCCCATATCGGCAATACTTCCTGCACCGAAATCGTACCACCCCCGGAAAACTGCATGGGTATAGTTGGGATGGTATGGGCGATCGGGTACCGGTCCCAGCCACAGGTCCCAGTCGAATCCATCAGGAATGGCCTTCTCCCCTGTGGGATTGGCGGTCCATTGTGGCCACATCGGACGGTTCGACCAGTTATGGATCTCTTTCAGCTCTCCGATAACACCCTGATTGATCCACTCCCGCGCCACATCCAGTCCGCTTCTTTCGCTCCAGGCCAGCAGGTGGGAACCAACGCCCGTCTTCCTGGCTGTATCGATGGTAAGCAGAGCCTCTTTCATGCGGTTTGCAATGGGCTTGTGAATCACCACAGGCTTCCCTTTTTTCAAGCATGCGATGGATACCGCAGCATGTAAGTGATCGGGAGTCATAATCTTCACTGCATCAATATCGGTCTCTTTTTCAAGCAACTCCCTGAAATCGGAGTAGGAGGCACACCCACTGTAGTTCCCCTTTCCACTCTTCAGGGCATAGTACTTCTCCACCAGTTCCTGTCCCACATCTCGTCCCCCGGGAATGCCATCCAGGCTGCTCCCCCATTGGGGATCTTCAATGGTGCGGCGCACCGAATTGCGAATGCCATTCAGTGACCAGTCCACATAATCGGTGGTAAATTTATTGGGATCGCACACAGAGGTGATCTGAATGTCCTCCTCCCTGAGCAGCCCGGTCATCTCCCTGATCCCCTGGGTTCCGCAACCGATGTATGCTATATTCAATTTGTCACTTGGTGCCGTATAGCCCACTCCTCCCAGTACATGCCTGGGAACTATACTAAAAGCGGCAGCAGCAGCAGTAGTACCCACAAATTCCCTGCGGGTGATTTTTTTGGATTTTTTCATAATCATAATGATAGTTTGGTTAGGCAGCTAAATGTAAGAAATTCTAAAGTGCCCCAGAGTTTTATCTCTGGGTTTTTATTAGTAAATTGGAGGGCGATTTTTCAACTTATACAAAATACCTAACTTAAATCAGATTCATTATGAGTAAAGAGAAAAACAGTGGAGTATCCCGTAGAACATTTGTGGGAACCACGGCTGTTGCAACTGCTGGATTTACCATTCTTCCAAGTAATGTGGTCAGTGGAATGGGACACATTGCCCCCAGTGATAAACTGAACATTGCTGCTGTGGGTATAGGTGGCATGGGCCGTGCCAATCTCAATAATATCAAGGATCAGAATATTGTGGCCCTCTGCGATGTAGACTATAAGTATGCTGCAAATACCTTTAAGAAGTATCCCGATGCCAAGCAATTCTGGGACTGGAGAAAGATGTATGATAAGATGGGTAAAGAGATCGACGCTGTGGTTGTTGCCACTGCCGACCATACCCACGCACTGGTAGCCTCCCACGGTATGACCATGGGCAAGCATGTATATGTACAGAAGCCACTGACACACTCTGTGTATGAGTCAAGGTTGCTGACCAACCTGGCCGATAAGCACCAGCTGGCCACATCCATGGGTAACCAGGGATCGTCGGACGAAGGTGTTAACCTGGTGTGTGAATGGATCGCCAACGGCGAGATCGGAGAGGTCACCAAAGTAGAAGCCTTTACCGACCGTCCCATCTGGCCCCAGGGTCTGAATGTACCAGACAAGGCAGATCCGGTTCCCGATACCCTGAACTGGGACCTCTTTACAGGTCCGGCCGAAATGAAAGACTTCAATCACATCTATCACCCATGGAACTGGCGTGGCTGGTGG
>JAGLTY010000460.1 GCA_023135025.1 Bacteroidales bacterium
TGAGGATAAGGGCATCGCCAAAGCAGCCACAGTCCGATACCGGATTAAACAGTGCGAGGATCAATGTCAGCAGCGTAAAAATGGACATAAACCACATCAATACCTGGAAAATGGTCTTTCTACGGTAACCAAGAATCAGGATGATCCCCAGCACCAGTTCAAAGGCGGAAAGAAAGATCCCCATGGGAAGTGCAAGGAGCTCCAGGAATCCCAATTTAAATGCGGTGAAGTAATCTGCTAATTTATAGGCCGAGCCCAACGGATCAAGCGCCTTTACAAAACCGCTGAAGATAAATACCACCCCTACAATTAATCGACTCAATAAACGAATGTACTTCATCCCGGTAATACTGTATGTTTTATAATCAGATTCGAAATGTCACCCGGAGAGAGCATGATTCCATCAGGGTCCATACAATTAATGATCTCAAGGTCATCCACATGCTCCTGGAGGGAGAGATATACCTGCCGCACCTGCTCCTGGAAATCGAGATTTTCTTCATGAATATCCCTTTCTCCCTTCAAATAGGAACGGTCATCTCCGTTTCGTGCAATATTCAACTGTTTCCTTGTAAACTCGAATGGAACGTTCAGGTAGAGGTTCAGATCGGGTCTGGGTAGATTGTTATATCCAAATTCAAACTCCAGAATCCAATCCCTCAACCTCTTCCGCTCTTCCCTGCTGGCAAGTTTGGCACACTGAAATGCGATATTCGAATAGACATAGCGGTCCACAATCACCAGGTTTCCTTCATCCATCCACTGTCTGATCTGTGCAGAGGCATCCGCCCTGTCACCGGCAAATATCAGTGCTACCAGGTAGGGATCAACCTGGTTAATGGCACCCATCTCACCACGCAGGAACCTGGCCACCAGATCTCCGAAAACACCCTCTTCCAGCCTTGGGAAATGGAGATACTTGTATGGAACAGCATTTTGTTCAAGATATTCCCTCAAAAGTTTCAACTGGGTCGATTTACCCGAACCATCCAATCCCTCAATCACCAAGAAACGCATGAATCAATTTTGGATTATTTAGTGTATTTTTAAATCAGTTTTCAAACTTACAAAATATAGGCTCAACCTATAGAGAATCGATGAAGAACTTCTCCACATCCGGCTCCCTCTTTTCAAGGAATTTGTCCCTGAACCTGAGCGGAACGATCATGAATCTTTCTACCCCGCGTGTGATGGGAATCATCAATGCCACACCGGACTCTTTTTATGACGGAAGCAGAGTGCCGGAGCCGGGGCAGGCAGTTGAAAAAGCAAGGGAGATGATAGATCAGGGAGCCGATATCCTGGATGTGGGTGCTGTCTCATCCAGACCAGGCTCTGAAGAGATATCAGAAAAAGAGGAACTGGAGAGGTTATCGCCCGTTCTGGAGGCGGTGAGAAATGCGTTTCCTGAAATCCCCGTTTCGGTAGATACCTGGAGATCGGGAGTGGCCCGTTCGGTAAGAGAGAGTTTTGGGATCCATATGATCAATGATATCTCGGCCGGAAGCCTTGATCCGGA
>JAGLTY010000461.1 GCA_023135025.1 Bacteroidales bacterium
CATTTCATTATCAATGGCCCTGGCTACCACATCCCTGGGAGCCAGGCTTCCGCGGGAATCGTATTTACTCATAAATTTCTCCCCCAACTGGTTGCGAAGAATTCCGCCATAACCGCGCATGGCCTCGGTAATCAGGTAGGAGGGTGATTCACCAGGGTTGTATAGGGAGGTGGGATGGAACTGCACAAATTCCATGTTCTCGATAATACCCTTGGCCCTGTATACCATGGCAACCCCATCGCCGGTTGCAATGACAGGATTGGTGGTGGTGGAGTAGAGGTGACCTGCACCCCCGGAAGCAAGCAGGGTGATTTTCGAAAGAATCTTGATCACCTGTCCGTTCTTCAGGTTCAACACATAGGCTCCGTAGCACTCGATATCGGTCAGGTGCCGCTTTACCAGCTTCCCCAGATGGTGCTGAGTAATCAGATCCACCGCAAAATGGTTCTCAAGCACCTCAATTTTTTGGTGCTTTCGTACCTGCACTGAAAGGGCTCGCTGGATCTCCTGACCTGTATTGTCCTTGTGGTGCAAAATCCTGTATTCGGAATGTCCGCCCTCACGTGCCAGGTCATACTTCCCGCTGGATTGCTTGTCAAATTTGGTTCCCCACTGGATCAACTCACGGATCTGGTCGGGCCCCTCCCTGACAACCATCTTAACTACCTCCTCATCACAGAGATGGTCCCCGGCCACCAGGGTGTCCTCCACATGTTTCTCCTGGCTGTCAGGCTCATAGGTTACTGCGGCGATCCCTCCCTGCGCATAGTAGGTATTGGTCTCTTCCATCTCCGCTTTGGTAATCAAACAAACCGAACCGTGATCTGCTGCCTTCAGGGCAAAACTCAACCCACCCAGTCCAGAACCAATTACCAGAAAATCATACTTTTTCTCCATGGAGCTTCCTCTCAATATACTTGACAAATATAGAAAAACCTGCAGAGAATGATTTAAATCCGCTATTTTTGGTTTCTATGATCAAGTTACTTACCATCATAGGAGCCAGACCGCAGATTATTAAGGCGGCTGCATTGAGCAGGGCCATTGAAAAGGAGTTTAAAACCCGGGTTCGTGAAGTGATCCTTCACACCGATCAGCATTACGACGATTCCATGTCTGAAGTGTTCTTCCGGGAGATGCAGATCCCTGCACCCGATTATAACCTGGGAATCGGATCGGCCAGTCACGGTTCACAAACCGGACAGATGATTGAGGGCATAGAGAAGGCCCTTTTGGAAGAGAAGCCTAACGGAATGGTGGTCTATGGCGACACCAATTCCACCCTGGCCGGGGCGCTCGCTGCCTCCAAACTGCATATACCGGTGATCCATATCGAGGCCGGACTTCGATCCTTCAATAAACAGATGCCCGAGGAGATCAACAGGATTGCATGCGATCATGTAAGTACGCTGCTCTTCTCTCCTACACGCACCGGGGTAAACAACCTGGAAAAGGAGGGGATTGTGCACCACGAGAACCAACCCCTCTCCTTTGACCGGCAGGGGGTCTATCACAACG
>JAGLTY010000462.1 GCA_023135025.1 Bacteroidales bacterium
CTCAGATCATGGTTGTTCTGTTCCGACACTGTTTCTGCATAGGCGATCAGGCTGCCGGTGGCACTGGTTGGCTCAGGCATATAACCCGCCTTTTTGGCTGCACTGTTCAATACACCATAGGAATCGGGATTGCCCAGTTTCGCCAGGCAGGCCAGTACACTTCGCTGTAGCTCCGTGGAACCGCTCCCCGCAAGCGAGGCTACTGCTGCTGCGTGACTGCTGTTCCCGGTTTTTCTGATGGCATTGACCAGCGCAATCTGCGCTCTTCCTTCGGTCTGATTCAGCTTACTCACAAAGAGGTCTGCGACAGCATCAGGATTAATATCCCTGATGGCCCTGATGGTAGGATCCTGCAGTTTGGGATCTGTCAGATAGTGACTGAGACTTTCTAAAGCTGCATCGCTGCCGAAATAGTTTAGCTGACTGATGAAAAAGCTTTTTACAAAGGGATTCTCCCTTTTATCAATCTCCTTCAGGATCATCGACTCCCACTGGAGAGACTCCTTTTCCATTTGGGGCTGACTGAGATAGCGCGACAGGCTCTCAATGGCCACACGTGGTTTGGTATCGTCGCCCGTTCCCGGGGGAATAACCAGGTCCAGTACCATTTGTAATCCCGCCTCCTCCAGGCTGAGCATGGAGTGCATCTGATTGTTTAATTTTTGCTGATCATTGGCGGGCACCTGTACCAGCAGGTCTGCCACTTTGGTATCCAGGGTCCGGTTGTCCTGCGCTGAAAGCGGGTTTGAGATCAGCAGCAGGGCAAATAGTGCAACAAGGGTAATTCTTATATATTTCATGGTTGTTCTCATTATAGTAATAGCAGGTTCTTAAATACTCCAGGGTGAACGCATCTCGGGATAGATCAGCCGGTTGGCCCCTTCATCATTGATAAACTCCTGTTTAACAGGATCGAAATGAAGGGTGCGACCAAGCCTCAGTGCTACCACGCCCATGTTGACAATGGTGCAGGAGCGGTGACCGTTCATCTCATTCAGTGCAAACTTCTGGCGGGTCCGAACCGATTCATGAAAGGATGTAATCTGGGGTTCGGGATCGGGTAGCGTGGCTGCCAGTTTCTGAATGTCAGGTATGGTGGAACGGAAACCACGGAAGATCTTTCCATTGGGCCCTTCAATATAGGCGGCATCTTTATCCCTGTTCTCCCCATCCAGGATGATCTGGCAACCATCTTCGTAGGTATAGGTGATTCTGCGCCATGACCCGACAGCATCGAAATGCTGCTGCGGTGCGTCTACCTCCACCTTAATGGGGCTGGTATGGTCCTTGTTGAGCATATACTGCACCGGATCGAGATAGTGCTGTCCCATATCACCCAGTCCGCCCCCGTCATAATCCCAGAAGCCACGGAACTTGGTGTGTACCCTTAACGGATTGTATGGCTTAACCGGGGCAGGCCCCAGCCACATATTGTAGTCGAGGTACTCAGGCACCGGCTGAGGGGTAAGGTTCTTATCACCGCTCCAGTAGAATTTCCAGTCGTAACCGGTGA
>JAGLTY010000463.1 GCA_023135025.1 Bacteroidales bacterium
AATGTGAAGGACTGGTGCATCTCTCGTCAGCTCTGGTGGGGACACCGGATCCCGGCCTTTTTCTATGGTGAGGGGCCCAACGATTACGTGGTTGCCGAATCCATTGAAGAGGCGGTTGATCTGGCCCGGGAGAGGAGTGGTAAAAGCCATCTGAATGCAGGTGATTTGCGTCAGGACGAGGATGTGCTCGATACATGGTTCTCCTCCTGGTTATGGCCCATATCGGTATTTGACGGCATTCGCAATCCCGACAATGAAGATATTCAATACTACTACCCCACCAACGACCTGGTAACTGCTCCTGAGATTCTTTTCTTCTGGGTGGCACGAATGATCATTGCCGGGTATGAATACAGGAGTGAAAAGCCATTCGATACGGTCTATCTAACAGGGATCGTGCGCGACAGCAAACGAAGGAAGATGTCTAAATCGCTGGGAAACTCTCCCGATCCCATCGAACTGATGAAAAAGTACAGTGCCGATGGTGTCAGGGTGGGGATGCTGTTCTGTTCACCAGCCGGCAATGACCTCCTTTTTGAGGAGGGACTCACCGAGCAGGGGAGGAACTTCAGTAACAAAATATGGAACGCGTTTCGCCTGATCAAAAGCTGGAAAGTTGATCCCGATCTGGAGCAACCGGCACATTCGGCCGAAGCTGTGGAGTGGTTTGAGGCACAGATGGCAAGGGCTTTTATGGGCGTGGAAGATCAGTTCAGAAAATACAGGGTATCGGATGCATTGATGATCGTCTACAGGTTGTTCTGGGACGAGTTCAGCTCCTGGTACCTGGAGACCATCAAACCGGCTTTCAAAAAACCCATTGATGCGGTATCCTACGAACGAACCATCGGGTTTATTGACCAGCTGTTGCATATGCTCCATCCCTTTATGCCCTTTATCACCGAGGAGATCTGGCAGCTTATCAGTGAGAGAGAGAAAGGGGAGAGCCTGATGGTATCTGCCATGCCTGCTCCGCAACAGTTTAACAAGGAGCTTATTGAGCAGGTTGAAGCGATCAAGGAGGTGGTTACCCAGGTCCGAAGTACACGCAAGGATAAAAACATCCCTCCCAAAGAGGAGCTGAAGCTGATGGTTCGTACCTCTTCCGGTGCAGCTTATCACAGCCGGCTCGAGCCTGTGATCATCAAACTGGCCAACTTGTCGGGCGTGGAGATCGTTCAGGAGGAGCCTGCCAGTGCCGTTTCGTTTATGGTCCGCAATGTGGAGTATTTTGTTCCCCTTGGAGCGCTGGTTGATGTGGCCGAAGAGATTGGTAAACTGAAATCCGAACTGGAATATACCCGTGGTTTCCTGGTTAGCGTGCAGAAGAAGATGAGTAATGACCGTTTTGTTCAGCATGCACCGGTGCAGGTGGTGGAGAAGGAGCGGCAGAAGATGGCCGATGCGGAAGGAAAAATTGCTGTGCTTGAGGCCCAGGTAGAGAAGCTTAAGGGGCAAGCCTGACACGGCTCCACTCTTCATCCTTACAGGTATATTCAATGCGAT
>JAGLTY010000464.1 GCA_023135025.1 Bacteroidales bacterium
CAACAACAGCGATTTCTCCTTCTTCTTTCGCAATGACAGGGAGTTTACCGCGAACACACCCGGAACCCTCGCAGCTGATGACCCGTCTCTGGCAGACTATCAGAAACTGATGGGGGTGATCCGACTCGATTTCACACCCAAACAACCCTATGTGGTGCGGACCTACAGAAAGGCCCTGCGCGACTCCAGATGGCCCACTTTTTCGCTGGAGTACCGACACGCTTTCCCCCTGGAAAATGAGGGATGGTCCGACTTCAGCCTGCTTTCAGCGGGTATCCGGCATACAGTTGAGACGGGACTCCTTTCGACCATGGATTGGTCGGTAGGTTCGGGATACTTCCTCAATAGCAGTTCCTTGCACTTTTCTGACTTCCACCATTTTAAATCGAGTCCCCTCTATATCGATATGGCCGATTTTGATGATGCGCTGATGCTGATGGATTACTATGAGGCCAGCACCTCCGACTACTGGGTCAATGCCAGTGTTACACTCACCTCCTCCTACCTGCTCATTAAGTTCCTGCCCTGGTTCAGCGAGCGGCTCTGGAAGGAGTCGCTTGGGATCACCTACCTCTATACACCCCAGGCTCCCCACTATATTCAGATGGGGTACAGCCTTAATGAACTGTTCTTCCTGATGGATCTGGGTATCTATGTTGGTTTCCAGGAGGGAGACTACAAAGGATTCGGGGCTCGTCTCAATTTCAGATTTTAAACATCCATTGTCCGAAATTTGAAATATTTTTCATGAAAGTATTCCGGAACCTCACCCTGCTTCTTCTGTTCTTCTTCCCCAGGCTCACCGCGCAGACCGGGAAGGTCATCGATTGGGAGTACGAGATCGATCTGCTGGCCAGAGAGCTGGCAGAGAAACACCCCGATCTCTTCTTCAAGACCGATTCGGCATGGTTCTTCCATGAAATGAGAGAGGTTGCCACAAAGGCTCCCGGAAACTCTCTCTTCCAGGTATCTATCCAGCTTCAGCAGGTATTGGCTGCTATGGGCGATGCCCAGACACAGATCAACTACCATTTTCTGATCGACAAATCCCGGATACTCCCCTTTGATTATTACTGGTTTGAAGATGGAATTTACATGTTAGAGACCAACAGAAAATATGAGGCACTACTGGGAAAAAAACTGACTGCTGTCAACACTGTTCCCATCGAGGTGGTGATCGATTCACTGGCCACACTGCTGGTAAATGACAACCAATCGGTGGTGAAAAATCATATCCCCCGCATGCTCACATGGTTTCAACTACTTGAATACTTCGGATTTGCAAGTGACAGGAAGCTCTCTTTAACTGTGGAAAACAGCTCAGGGGAACAGGAGAGTATCACCATTGGTCTTCCGGTGGAGTTGGGGGAGATGGTTGAGCTCCACCCGGAGTCATTGCCCCTGGGTTGGCAGGATCAGAAAACCTTTTTCAGGGATCACTATTTTGAGAATGAGCATCTCTACTATATCCAGTACAACCGTTGCTGGAGCCGGGAGGCG
>JAGLTY010000047.1 GCA_023135025.1 Bacteroidales bacterium
TCGCCATGCATGGTGGAGGTGTAGAGAAAGGAGGCTTCCGGCTCATCCAGCTCAACGTTATCACTGATCTTCAGCGCCAGCAGCAGCCGGCCCTCCCGGGAGGTGCCGAATGTGTCAAGCCTGCAGATCTCCGGGTAGTCGGATGCAAACCGGTGCATCATCTCCAGGTAATGATAGTAGGTAGGATATTTCCGGAAGGTAAGCGCCTCGGTCACATCCAGTGCCATATCACTATCATCGAACTGAACCGACTTGGTCCACTGTGCATCAAGGGATGTGGCAGCAAGGTGGCAGAGTATGGCCACCAGCAGCAGCTTCAGGAACCCGGTGCGAATCTGCCGCTGCATTTTAAACGTTGAATCGGATATGAAGAATATCGGCTTCGTTCACCACGTAGTTCTTTCCTTCCACCGACAGCTTGCCCTTATCCTTGCACGCCTGCTCCGATCCCAGTGAAATAAAATCTGCGTATTTCATCACCTCGGCACGGATAAAACCGCGCTGAAGATCAGAGTGGATGGCTCCAGCTGCAACAGGTGCCAGGGCACCTTTGCGGATGGTCCACGCCCGGATCTCTTTGGGACCCACTGTAAAAAACGAAACCAGGTTCAGCATGGAGTAGGCCGATCGCACCAGCTTATTCACCCCCGGCTCTTCCAGTCCGGCATCTGCCAGGAACTCTTTGCGGTCCGCCTCATCCTCCAGTTCAGCTATCTCCGATTCCAGTCTGGCCGCCAGTACCAGGATCTCGGCCTCTTCACCGGCCAGGTACTCCTTCACCTGCTCCACGTAGCTGTTGCCCGAGACGGCAGCCTCATCTTCCACATTGCACACAAACATCACCGGCTTGCTGGTAAGCAGGAAGAGGTCCTCCACATGTTTCCGGTCGGATTCACTCACCTCCAGGGTGCGGGCATTCTGAAAATTTTCCAGATGGGCCCTGTACTGCTCCAGTACCTCGATACCCTTTCGGGCATCTTTGTCGCCCGACTTGGCGATCTTTGCCAGCCGTTCCATCTTTTTTTCCACCGACTCCAGGTCCTTTACCTGCAGCTCCAGGTTGATGGTCTCAATATCCCGAACCGGGTTCACCGATCCGTCGATATGGGGCAGCTGCTCATCGTCGAAACACCTGATCACCTGGATCAGGGCATCGGTGTTGCGGATATCGGATAGGAACTTGTTGCCCACCCCTTCGCCCATACTGGCCCCTTTGGTGAGCCCGGGAATATCCACAATATCGACCGTGGCAGGGATAACCTTCTCGGTGGACTGGAAATTCTCAAGGTTGTAGAGCCTGGGATCGGGTACATTGACCACCCCCATGTTTGACTTGCTGGAGGTAAAGGCAAAACTGGAAGTTTCCACCCTGGTGTTGGATATACAGTTGAAGAGGGTGGATTTGCCCACGTTGGCCACCCCGATAATCCCGCATTTCAGTGCCATAATGTGTAAAATTTGGATCAAAATTAGTAAAAAAGAACCACCACGTGGTGACCTGTTTTAAATATTAATGGGTAATTTTGCTCTTCATTTTAAAACAGAGATTCAATGAACCATCAGATTCACACAAAAGCTTCAGATAACATTCGTATTCTTTCCGCCGCCATGGTGGAGAAGGCAAAATCGGGACATCCAGGCGGAGCCATGGGCGGAGCCGATTTTGTGGAGATGCTCTATTCAAAATTTCTCAATTTTGATCCGGACGATGGAGCATGGCCGTTGAGGGACCGCTTTTTCCTCGATCCCGGGCATATGTCGCCCATGCTCTACGGAGTGCTGACGCTGATCGGGAACTATACCCTGGACGACTTGAGCAGTTTCCGTCAGTGGGGTAGTCCCACTCCGGGCCACCCCGAAGTGGATGTGAATCGTGGTGTGGAAAACACATCGGGTCCGCTTGGTCAGGGCCATACCATGGCTGTGGGAGCAGCCATTGCAGAGCGTTTTATGGCTGCCCGTTTTGGGGAGTGGCTCTCGCATAAGACCTATACCTTTATCTCCGACGGTGGCGTTCAGGAGGAGATATCGCAGGGAGCCGGACGTATTGCGGGTTTCCTTGGTCTCTCCAACCTGGTGATGTTCTATGACTCCAACGATATTCAACTCTCCACCCGTACCGAGGAGGTATCTGCCGAAGATACCGCAGCCAAATACAGGGCATGGAACTGGAATGTAACTACCATCGACGGCAACGATCCGCTCCAGATTTTCAAAGCACTTGAATCGGCACTGGAGGAGAAGGAGCGTCCCAGCCTGATCATCGGGAAGACCATGATGGGCAAAGGTGCCATAGATGAAAATGGTGATAGTTTCGAGGGACAGACCTCCACACATGGGATGCCGCTTTCGGCAGCCGGGGCCTCTTTTGAGAAGAGTATCTCCAACCTGGGGGGTGATCCTGAAAATCCCTTTGTGATCTTTGATGAGGTAAAAGAGGCTTACCAGGCGGTACTGGAAGAGAAGCGGAAAGCAGCGGCCCGACGAAAAGCCGAACAGTCGGCCTGGGAAAAAGCAAATCCGGAGCTTGCTGTTAAATACAGGAGCTTCCTGGAGGGAGAGCTTCCGGAGATCGATTTTGCCGCAATCGAGCAGAAGGCAGGGGCACCTACACGCGGAGCCTCAGGTGCAGTGCTGGCCAGCCTGGCCGGGAAGGTGGAGAATATGATAGTGGCCTCGGCCGACCTCTCCAACAGCGACAAAACCGATGGTTATCTGAAAAATACTACAGCGTTTACCAGTGGCGATTTCGCCGGCTCCTTCCTCCAGGCAGGTGTTTGTGAGCTGACCATGGCCTCCATTGCCAATGGTATGGCGCTGCATGGCGGAGTGATCCCGGTGATCGGGACCTTCTTTGTGTTTAGCGACTATATGAAGCCTGCTGCCAGGATGGCCGCACTGATGCAGCTACCGGTGAAATATGTGTGGACCCACGATGCCTTCCGGGTAGGAGAGGATGGACCCACCCACCAGCCGGTGGAACAGGAGGCACAGATCAGGTTGCTGGAACATTTGAGAAATCACCACGGCAAACGCTCCATGTTGGTACTTCGTCCGGCCGATGCAATGGAGACCAACGTGGCGTGGAAGATGGCACTGGAGAATGTGGACAGACCCACAGCACTGATCCTCTCCAGGCAAGGGGTGCCCGATCTGCCTTCAAAGGCTGGATCTGACAGGTATACCGACGCCCTGCAGGCACAGAAAGGGGCCTATGTGGTCCACGATTGTGAAGGCATACCGGATCTGATCATGGTGGCCTCAGGCTCCGAGGTGGCCACCCTGCTGGCAGGAACAGCGCTGCTGGAAGAGAAGAAGGGGCTGAAAGTAAGGGTCGTATCGGTTATTTCGGAGGGTCTGTTCCGCGATCAGCCGGAAGATTACCAGGCGGAAGTGATCCCGGAAGGTGTTCCGGTGTTTGGTCTGACGGCCGGACTACCTGTTACACTGCAGGGACTGGTAGGGGAGAATGGAAAAGTATTTGGACTGGAGAGTTTCGGCTATTCAGCGCCCTCCAATGTGCTGGACGAGAAGCTGGGATTCACTGGTGAAAATGTCTACGGACAGGTGGTTGAATGGATAACTTGATCAAAAACAGGCAATATTATAAATTTTGTTGTTACGGATTTCTAAAAAATCTACGTTTTTTTGATGCATTCTTTATTCTCTTCCTGCTTGAGAAAGGATTGCCTTTCACACATATAGGAATACTGTATGCTGTTCGTGAAATTGTCATAAACATCTCTGAGATTCCATCAGGCATTATTGCTGATACCTACGGGAGAAAAAAGGTACTGGTAGGTTCATTTCTAATTTACATCATCTCATTTTTAGTTTTTTACCTGTCCGAGGGTTTCTGGTTGTTTCTGATAGCGTTTATTTTATACGGTATTGGAGATGCTTTTCGTTCAGGAACGCATAAGGGCATGATCATGGATTATCTGAAATTGAATCATTGGGAGGGGCAAAATATCAATTATTACGGACACACCCGCTCATGGTCTCAAATGGGTTCTGCCATATCTTCTCTAATAGCGGGACTTATTGTATTCTATAGTGGAACATATCAAAATATTTTTCTCTATTCCATCATACCTTATCTGGTAAACCTTCTGTTGATTGCATCATATCCAGGGGAACTTAATGGGGCTATTGAGCAGAAACATCCCCAAAGCAATCCTGGAGTGAGGTTCACCATTTCAGCATTTTTAAAAACGATCAGACAACCGAAGGTTTTAGAGATCATTAATGCCTCGGCTATTCATACGGCTTACCTGAGAGCTGTTAAAGATTACATCCAACCCCTGATGGTAAATGTAGCACTTCTCATACCCATCATGTTGCATTTTGAGGCTGAGCAGAGAAATGGAATCATCATTGGTTTGATTTACTTTCTAATTTATCTTTTAACCTCTCGTGCATCACAGCTTTCATCAAAAGTTGCTGTACGAAACAAAAAGAGTATCTCCTTTATTACCTTACTGTTCGGATTTATTTTTGGAATCGTATGTGGCGTTCTCTATATCTATGGTTATTGGATCATTTCTCTGATTGCTTTTGTTGGAATATTCATTGTTGAGAATACAAGAAAACCTATATTAACAGGATTTATTGCAGATCAGGTTCCAAATGAAATTTTAACATCGGTTATTTCTGCACAATCGTTCATAAGAACGGTGATGACAGCCATACTTGCATTGATCGTTGGCGTTGTTGCAGATAATTTCGGAATTGGGGTTTCCATTTTGGCAGTTTCTCTTTTCCTTACGCTTGTTACCATAATCATAAATAGAAATGCACGAATGCACAATAAAAGGAGGTTAGCACAATGATGATGAGGTTGCGAACACTGTTTTTTCTTTCTGTTCTGATCACAGGCACATTTGGAGTTTCAGGTCAGAAGATCCCGCCACAAAAACCCAAACTGATTGTGGGGATCACTATATCGGGGATGCAGTACGATTACCTCTCGGTCTACTGGGACAAATTCTCAGACGGGGGATTCAGAAAGATGGCCACCAACGGTGCCAACTGTAAGAATGCCCGTTACAACTACCTGATTACCGATCCGTCGGTGGGTTTCGCCTCCATAGCTACAGGTACAAGGCCCAGCGAACACGGCATAGTATCGGATTACTGGTACCATCGTCTCTCCAACGAGATAGTCAATAGTATTGAGGACAAGGAACAGACCACCATCGGGGGATCCTATGGTTCCGGCACCTACTCTCCCTGGGCCCTGCATAGTCGCACACTTTCCGACCAAATGAGGGTGAAGAGCCGTTTTAAATCACGTTCCATTGGCATCTCCATGGACCCCAAAGCAGCGGTACTGATGGCGGGACATACTGCCTCGGGCGCCTACTGGCTCGATCCCGAGCACGCCTCCTGGGTCACCAGCAGTTTCTATATGGATTCACTGCCCGGCTGGGTGAACGAATTTAATGAAAAGAACTACCGTGATCTCTACCTGGAACGCCATTGGGAAACCCTGCGACCCATTGCCGAATATGGAGAGAGCATGCTGGATAACAACCCTTATGAGACGGGTATCAACGGACAGATTACCTTCCCCTACGATCTTGCGCGGATCAGTTCAGACGGGAGTGGTGGAAGGGATTACAGTGTGCTGATGACTACACCCTGGGGAAATACCTATACCAAGGACATGGCCATAGCAGCCATCGTCAACGAAGAGCTTGGTCGGCACGAGGTAACCGATATGATCCATATCGGATTTAATGCCACAAAGTACCTGGCAAACCACTACTCCACCTGGTCGGTGGAGACACAGGATACCTACCTGCGGCTTGACGAAGATATTGCCCACCTGCTTGAATTCCTGGACGAACAGTTTGGTATGGAAAATGTACTGGTTTACCTGACAGCAGAAAATGCCCTGGCTGTGGATCCGAACTATCTTGCCGAGAGTCGCATTCCCTCGGATTTCTTCAACTACCGGACCACTATTTCGCTTTTGAGATCATACCTGAATGCCATCTATGGCAGGGGCGAATGGGTCACCTTCTATTACGCCCAGCAGATCTATCTGAATCACCAGCTTATTGAAGACTCCAACCTATCCCTGGAGGATGTGCAGGACCGGGTGGCCCGGTTTATGGTACAGATGAACGGTGTCTCCAACGCGCTTCAGGCCTATGTGTTGCAGCAGAATTACTTCACCGATGGGGTATTAAACAGGATACAGAACAGTTATTACCAGAAGCGCTCAGGCGATGTGATCCTCTACCTGACACCCGGATGGGTAGAGCACAGCAACGTGGGAGGTGGTGTTTTCGAAGAGTTCAAATACACTCCGCACGTGCCCTTGATCTTCTATGGTTGGAAAATCAACCGGGTGACCATTCCATACCGTGTGTCGCCCACCGATATAGCTCCATCAATTGCCTCTTTCATGGAGATCTCCATGCCGGATAATGCTACGGGGGTGGTGATTCCGGAGCTGGTAAAATAGTGCACAGTACTCAGTACTTGCACTAATTGAGGGAGTCCCTGGTGGTGCAGAATGCTTTAATAAGGCCAGGATCTTTTTCCATGGCATTTCCCACCACAATTATATCGGCACCGGCATTAAACAGTTCAAGGGCTGTTTCAGCAGAACGGATGCCTCCTCCTACCATGAGTGGTAGCGAAATGCTCTTCCTGATGGCGCGGATCATACCGGGTTCCACCGAATGTGCCGCACCACTTCCTGCCTCCACGTAGAGCGACTTCAGACCCAGCATCTCCCCGGCCATGGCAGTGGCCACTGCTATATCAGGTTTATCTCTGGGGATGGGGCGGGTATTGCTCATGTACTCTACCGAAGTCGATTGCCCATTCCCGATCAGCATATAACCGGTGGGGATCACCTCGATCCCGGCCCTGTACAGGTAGGGGGCGGCCAGCACATGATTCCCAATGAGGAATTCGGGATTGCGTCCCGAGATCAGTGAGAGAAACAGGATCCCGTCTGCCCTGTCTGAGAGCTGAAACACACTGCCCGGAAAGATAAAGACCGGCAGTTTGGTACCCAGTTTCAGTGCGGTAATTGTGATTTCAATGGGTTTGAAAAGGATGCTTCCACCCACCAGCAACAGGTCGGGCGGATAGAGCTTAATAAAACCGATCAGCTCCTCCAGGCTGTTGCTGTCGTACCCGTCGGGGTCCACCAGCAGAGCAATGCGTTTTTTGCTCCTGTCCTTTAACTGTTGATAGAAACTGTTCATTCCTTGACGCACCAGACCAGGGCGTAATTATCGTGTTGAAGGTACTCCATTTCAAAATTCTCTTCGCCGTTACCATTGATCACATGACCATTCATAAAGCCTTGTTCTTCCGGTCTGAATGGTGCAATGGTGATACCGTCCCTGAAATTGATGTCCTGCTTGTCGCAGATCTTGTAGAGGGCCTCTTTGGCACACCAGTGCAGGTAGAGGTGAAATTTCGACAGTTCCGGATCGACGGTGATATTCTCCCTATCGTTGATAAACTTATTGGCCACTTTACTGATCTTACCCGACATAAACTCCAGGTCGATTCCCACCCGTTTGTCTTTGCTGATCAGCACTGCAGTGAGATTGTTGGAGTGAGAAATACTGATGTTATGGGTGTTGCCCCTTACGAACGGCTTATTCTCGGAATTGTAAAGGATCCGGGTATCTTTTCCCAGCATGGTTTTCACCAGTGCACGGACGCTGAGCCATTCAATCTTTCTGCTGATGTTTTTGAAGCTATCGAGTTTTGCTTTCTCTACAGCAACCAGGTTGACCATGCTGTAGAGCGTATCAAAATCCTCTGTAATCTCCCACACACCTAAATGGCAATCCGGTAATATTTCTGTTTTCAAAAATACACCCACGATATCTCTGTTAGATCCCCCGTGAGGGGTGACAAAGTTAAACAAATTTGATTAATACTTCCACTGGGTGGTTTCGATCATATGGATGATATCCTCCCTCAGGAACTCAATGACCGGGTTTAGCGAATCGCGATTGGGCTGGCAGTTGAAATAGAGCGAACCCCTCAGGAAATGATCGGTACTGTCGGTGATGAAAAACTGGACAGCAGATGCCACGTCTCCTTTTAGATCATATACCATCCCAAACCTCTTCTGATCCCTGTGAATAAAGGGCGTCTCCTCGATCCCATGCGCCTTTACCGTATGTTTGTATACCAGCTCCCGGCTATCGGTAATATAGGCGTTCAGCTGATCCTCCACCGGTTTATAACTCAGGTGGATCTTCCCATTGAGTTGAGGAATGGCCACATTGATCCATCCCTCCTCTGCTCTGGGTCCGCTATCTATCTCTACAGTGGCATATTCCGGGATCTCGAACTGGTAAAATTCCTGATCGCTGTAGAGCTGGTATGATTTTTCGGGGTAATCGATCTTCAGATACCCGGTGGGTTTGGGTGTGTACGACTGGTTACAGGAACCGATCAAAAGCAGCAGCAGAACCATTGCACCCATGGTCATCCGCCATCTGCCGGTCTGCATGCCAATCCGCCATCTCCCCCTGTGGGTGCCTGCTCCACTCATGCTTTCTGCTCCGGGTTTTTAATAAACACCTTTACCTCTTTGATCCTGCGCTTGTCCATTGCCATTACCGTGAATTCCATCCCTTTGCATAGCATCATATCATTCAGCCGCGGGAATCCGCTCTTCAATTCGAGGAGCAGTCCGGCCACCGTCTCCGCATCTCCTTTCACCTCATCGAACAGTTCATCGTCCAGTTCTGTGACCTTGTAAAAGTCATTTAGCAGAGTTTTTCCGTCAAACACAAAGGTATGGGTATCGATCCTTCTGTAGAACTCTTCCGCCTCGTCCGATTCATCGGTGATTTCGCCCACCACCTCTTCCAGTATATCCTCCATGGTGACGATCCCTTCAGTGCCCCCGTATTCGTCCACCACAATGGCCAGGTGTATCTTTTTCTCCTGGAACTCCTTCAACAGGTCATTGATTTTTTTGGTTTCGGGAACAAAGAATGGCTCACGAATAAGCTTCTGCCAGTTGAATCTGTTTTTCTGGCCAATATGGGGCAACAGGTCCTTCACATACAGGATCCCTTTCAGGTGATCGAAGGTCTTTTCATAGACCGGGATGCGTGAGAAACCGGAGTCGATAATCACACTTATAAGGGTGGAGAGATCGGTCTTAATATCCACGGTAACCACATCGGTCCGCGGCTTCATGATCTCCGAAACCTCCAGGTTGCTGAACCGGACGATCCCCTCCAGCATCTCCTTCTCATCCTCCACCACATCGGTGGCCAGATCCAGCGCCTCCGACAGGTCGTCCATGGAGATGTTCTGTACCTTCTTTGCAAGCCTCCGGTTCACCAGTCCGGTCGATTTGACCAGAATATAGATCAGCGGCTGAAACAGTTTGTCGAGGATCACCAGTGGAACAGCCATCCGCCTGGCAAACTGCGGTGCAAACCGGTTGGTGTACACTTTGGGCATGATCTCCCCAAAGAGCAGCAGCAGGAAGGTGATCACAATGACCTTAATCCCAAATTCAAGCAGGGGAGATTGTGTGAAGCTAAAAATGGTGCCTGTGACAAATGAGGCGATGATTACAATACCAACATTAATGAAATTATTGGTAATCAAGATATTCGCCAGGAGCCTTTCGGGCTTGTCCAGCAGATTAAGCACCATAGTCTCTTTGCGTGAGGGGTGCTCCTTCAGGTCGCTGATATGATTCGGCCCTAAACTGAAATAGGCTACTTCCGATCCGGAGATCATGGCCGAGCAGAAGAGCAAAAATGCCACCACCACCATACCAATGATGGCCTCGGAAGTGAGTGGCATCAGTACACCCTGTTGTAAAATAGTTAAAAACGCCGGTTCCAAACCTGGAGTTAAAGGTTAAAAATGATCAGAACGGAAGATCGTCCGGTCCGTTGTCTCCGCCATCAAAAGGATCGTCAGCCGGGGTTTCTCCCTGTGCGGGTGGTTGGTTTTGTACAGGCGATTGACTCTGTGAGGGTTGTCCGCCCGAAGGAACCTCTCCCTGTGCTGTAGCCTCTCCCTGTGCCGGAACCTCTCCCTGTGCTGTAGCCTCTCC
>JAGLTY010000048.1 GCA_023135025.1 Bacteroidales bacterium
TGGTTTGTCTCAGAGGATGCGTATTTCCAGGACGGAGGCACAGGATTTGATAAATGGATATTTTGCATCTTATCCGAAGGTTCGGGAATTTATGGATGCTTCCATCCGGATGGCGCGGGAGAACGGATATGTGGAGACAATGTTTGGCCGAAGAAGGTATCTTCCGGATATTCTTTCAAGGAATTCCGTTGTGCGGGGCAACGCAGAGCGTAATGCCATTAATTCACCCATACAGGGATCGGCTGCAGATATCATTAAGATCGCTATGATTCGTATTCAGGGGGTATTTGATGAAGAGAAGCTCCGGTCGGCCCTGATTCTTCAGGTTCATGATGAATTGAACTTCGATGTATGCCCTGATGAGTTGGAGAGGGTGAAAGAGATTACCAGGAGGGAGATGGAAAATGCCACCACCCTGTCGGTTCCTCTCACTGTAGATATGGGCGAAGGAGCCAACTGGCTGGAAGCACATTAATAAGTAAACATCTATTCTATTGCTTTGGCCAGTGCACCCTGGTTTCCGTTCAACACCTCTTTTAACATACCAGGTTTTTTAAGAATCTCCCTGGCCCTGTCCAGCTGCGGGTCTTCTTGGATCTGAGCCAGAATTCTACCTGCGAGATAATAATATCGGTTTATTATCTCTTCGGTAAGGATCTGCCGGATCTCCTCTTCAAATGTCTCAAGATCTTTCAGATTATTATGGGCAAGTTTCTCCTCCAGGGAAGAAAACTCCTCTTCGGCCAGCTCATAGTATTTTTCCCTTTTGGCACTCTTCAGGAGATCGGCAAACGCTTTTTCGCTAGCAGTACGAAATTCAAATCCTTTTTCTTCAATGAACGCTTTAAATAGAGCATAATCATCATTTGATAATGAGAAGATTTCAGGAGAGTCAATTTCTTCATATGTGTTCCGATAACGTGTTGCAAAATCGAAAAACAAACCCTGGGTATAGAGTTGTATTGAGATTTCAGAGAGCATTTCCGGGACCACTTCAAAATCAGGTTGAATTCCACCTCCATCATATACCAGGCGGCCATTTCGGGTTTCATATTCCGAAATCAGTGAATCGGGCACTATTCCCACACTGCCATCTTCGTTGCGGTGTGTATAGTCAAGTGCCTGGATGCAGCGGCCGCTGGGAATATAGTATTTGGCGGTGGTTACTTTCAATTGTGCGTTAAATTTAAGGGGTCTGGAAGTCTGAACCAGCCCTTTTCCGAAGGTGCGTTGCCCCACAATTACGCCCCGGTCAAGGTCCTGAAGAGCTCCTGCAACAATTTCTGAAGCTGAGGCCGATCCACGGTTGACCATAATCACCAATGGAATCTCACTGTCCAGAGGTTCCCGTGTGGTAGAGTAGTCAGAGTCCCACTGATTCATTTTTCCTCGGGTGTTTACAATCATTTCGCCTTTATCAACGAACAGATTGCAAATTCTTACAGCTTCGATCAGCAGTCCACCCGGATTGGAACGCAGATCAAGTACCAGGGAATTCAATTGGTGCTCCCTCTTCAGCGCTTTCACTGCATTTTCAACCTCTTTACTTGCTCCGGTAGTGAAATTAGAGATACGGATATAGCCCGTACCCTGATCAATCATACCATAATAGGGGACATTTAAAATGGAAATCTTCTCCCTGGTCAGGGTAAACTCAAGAGGATCCTCCACGCCGTAACGCTCTATGGTTATTGTGAGTTCTGTACCCGGTTTTCCTTTTAGTCTTTCGCTGACCGATTCTATCTTCATCTTTTCGGTAGAGACTCCGTCCACTTCAAGGATCAGATCCCCGGCCCGGATACCAGCCTTGGCAGCCGGGAATCCTTCATAGGGCTCTGCAATCATCACCTGGTTGCCCAATCTTCGAATCAGGGAACCGATTCCTCCATATTCGCCCGTAGTCTGGAATTGAAAATCATCCATATCTGATTCCGGAATATAGGTAGTATAGGGGTCAAGGGAGGAGAGCATGGCCTCAATACTGGTGGTGACCAGCTCCTCGGGATCTGTTTCATCAACATAGAACATGTTTAGTTCCCTGAAAAGGGTGTAGTAAATATCCAGGTTTTTAACCAGTTCCAGATCCCTGTTTTTCAGGGTAGAAAAGCCAACACTCAAAAAGAGAATGAGAAATCCGGCAAGGTATATGATATGTTTCTTCTGTTTCATCCGGGTAATGTTTTTTAAAACTCATGTTATCACTTGGTTCAAGCGGGTATAAAGGAACTATAAAGAATTTGATTCTTCCCAACATATTAACTTTTTTTAAGAAAGGGTGATGTGTATCTTTGTGATCAAATTTTTCACAGATGCAGGGCCAGGACACCACCATGATCGCAGTATTTAAAGGCTCCGGTATTGAAAACGTGTCAAATGTTACCGCCGGGGGCATAGAGATCATGGAAAAGATACAGACCTACCAACCCACCTGGTACTTTATCTATCTGTTTTTACTGATCGGATTATTAGCGTGGATCAGGCTCTATTACGGCAATATCCTGATCCAGACGGTCCAGGCCTCCACCAATGTCCAGGTTGCAAACAGGATGTTTAAGGACAATAGCCTGTTGCAGAAACAGTTAGATAATGTGCTATACCTGTTTTATTTCCTAAGCATGGCCTTTTTGCTCTACTATATAGAGTTAAGAGTAGATCTGAGGCCTTATGAATTGCAGGGCGGGTTACTGTACCTGTTCAATCTTGCCCTGCTGGCGGGCATATTTTCAGGTAGGGTGCTGCTGCTAAATATTGCCGGCATTTTATTTAATCACATAAGGATCTTCAGAGAGTATCTATATAATATTTTCATTTTTAATAAGCTCTCCGGACTAGCCGTTCTTCCCCTGATATTCCTGCTGATTTATACAAGGGGAACGTTGCAGGAGCTGTTTTTCTGGATAACCATTTTTGTCCTCTCCTGTATCACTGTGATGAGACTGATTAGGGGAGTTGTATTTTCTTATAGAAAAGAAGTTTCAGTTTTCTATTTGTTTTTGTACCTTTGTGCCCTTGAAATAGCACCTCTTGTATTATTATACAGGTGGTTGGAAGGTATCCTTTAGTAGAGAATTTAAAACGGAATACTATATGGGAAGAATAAGGAAAATCCTTGTTTCTCAGCCTGAGCCTGAGAATAATAAATCACCCTATTTTGATTTAGCAAGCAAGCATAATCTGAAAATTGATTTCAGGCCTTTCATTCATGTGGAAGGTGTCACAGTCAGAGATTTTCGGCAGGAAAAAGTTGACATTGGATCTCACTCAGCTGTTATTTTCACAAGTAAAACATCCATAGACCATTATTTCAGGATGGCCGAGGAGACCCGGACCAGTATTCCCGATACCATGAAATATTTCTGTGTTTCGGAAGCCACTGCCTACTATCTCCAAAAATATATCGTTTATCGGAAAAGAAAGATTTTTTTTGGGAACGGAAAGATTCAGAACCTTGTGGAAATTATGAACAAGCATAAGGAGGAAAAATTTCTTCTGCCGCTTTCTGCCGCACACAAGGAGGAGATTCCTGAGCTGCTGAAGAAGAGTAATTTTAACTTCTCAAAAGCCATCCTCTACAGGACCGAATGCAGCGATCTCTCCGACCTGGTCGATGTGAATTATGATATACTGGTATTTTACAGCCCATCAGGAATTAAATCACTGTTTCAGAATTTCCCCGATTTCAAACAGAACAATACAAAGATCGCCTCGTTTGGCGCCAAAACAGCAAAAGCCGTAGAAGAAGCCGGATTGCGTCTCGACATCACGGCCCCCCAGCCACAGGCTCCCTCTATGACCATGGCGCTGGAGAACTATATAAGAGATTACAACAAGAGTAACGGGAAATCGTAAAAGAGTTTTCACTATCCAAAAGCGAAAGGCTTTCCAGCAGGAAATCCATCTCTTCCCTGTTTGAAACAGGCAGATATATCTATGCCACTCCTGTCAGGATCATTTATACCCTGGAAGGGGAGGGTCCGCATCCGGTAGCTATGGCGGTTTCAGTGCCCAAAAGGCTCTTTAAGAGAGCTGTAGATCGAAATCTCCTTAAAAGAAGGATCAGGGAGGCCTACAGGCTGAATAAACAGGGGTTATATGATTTATTGCAGCAGAAGGACAGGAAACTTCATATGGTAATTCAGTACCAGAAAAGAGAGATTACAGATTTCAAGACTATAGAGGAGGGCGTTCTTAAAGGGTTGAAGAAACTGGCAGAGAAACTAAATGAGCAGGATTGAATCTAACGGATAATGATTCTTCCTCCCAGCCCAATGGAGAGCTCCCTCTTCACCCCTTCAAGGCTTTGAATTCTTCTAATGACCTGGTTAAGCGTCTCTATATCCTGTTTTTTTTCACTCTCCTCCAGCTCTTTACGTAATTGGGAGAGGGCTTTCTCAATGACCATCATTTTGTAAGAAAGCAGTGTCTTGGGAACCTCGAATCCCAAATTTTCGCCAGGTAATTCAACGTAGGCCTCTTTGCGTTTCCACACTTTGCTCAATTCATAACGTGAAGTAAAAATATCCACAGCCAGTTCTCGTACTCCAGGGTGGTCATGGTATACAAAATAGCGCTCGGCCACTTCATCTCCGCGTTCAATCAACTCTTTTACATTTTCAAAGATCTGATTGTATACCAGATTTGTAAATTCGAGTTCATCGTTCTGGATCTCCCTGATAATATATTGTGCCACGCTGATCTCAGCATGCTCCTCACCACTTATATGAAGTTTCTGATTTCCAAATTTCAGAAGAAAATAGATGATTTCACGTTCCTCTACTTCGGAATATATATTTTCCACAAAACCAGGAACCACCGGTTGCCTGGGCATGGTGGTGACGGGTTGATCCTGTTGCAGAGAACGACCCGATTGTTCCCTGCGCCATTGTTGTTCCTGTTTCCGGCGCCTGATTTTATTTACTTCATTATAGAGCACCTGCTCTTCTACTCCCAGGAGCAGGCTGCTCTCTTTCAGGAAGACGCTGCGCATGATCCCATCGGGAATAACCGAAACCGATCTAACAATATCTGTGATCAGCTGGGCCCTTTTGATGGGATCGTGTTGGGTATCAGCAAGCAATATCTCAGTTTTAAATGAGATAAAATCTTTCTCACTGGTTTGAATGTATTTCAGGAACTCCGACGAACTGTGCGATTGGGCATAAGAGTCAGGATCCTCCCCGGCTGGCAACATCACCACCTTTACATTCATCCCCTCCTCCAGGATCATATCGATGCCGCGGAAAGAGGCTTTGATACCCGCCTCATCCCCATCGTAGAGAATGGTTATATTTTGTGTGAATCGCTTAATCAACCGGATTTGATCCGTAGTAAGCGCTGTTCCGGAGGAGGCCACTACATTTTCTATGCCAGCCTGGTGCATGGAAATGACATCGGTATAACCCTCCACCAGAAAACATCCTTCGCCCGATACAATCGACTTTTTTGCCTGAAACAGGCCGTAAAGCACCCTGCTCTTATGGTATATATCAGATTCGGGCGAATTCAGGTATTTGGCAATATTTTTATCCGATTTTAGTGTACGGCCACCAAAACCAATGACATTTCCTGAAAGAGAGTGAATGGGAAAAATGACCCTGCCAGCAAAACGGTCAAACATATAGTCTTCCCGTTCAATGGAGAGACCGGTTTTTACCAGGTAGCTCTTTTTATAGCCGTTTTTTCCTGCTTCATCACTGAAGGCAGTACGTTTTTCCGGACTGTAACCCAGCACGAATTTTTTCAGGATATCCTCTCTGAATCCCCGGTTCCGAAAATATCCCAGACCGATGGCTCTCCCTTCGTCAGTATCGAGCTGTGAAGAGAAGTAGGTGGAAGCAAAGGCGGTGATGGCCATCAGGCTCTCCCGTTCATTTTTTTGTTGGATCTCCTCGGCGGTCAGCTCTTTCTCCTCGATGACAATGTTGTACCTATTGGCAAGGTACCTGAGCGCTTCCGGATAGGAGAGTTTCTCGTGTTCCATCAGGAAACCAACCACATTTCCCCCTTTTCCCGAACTAAAATCTTTAAAGATTCCCTTTGCCGGGGAGACCATAAAGGAGGGGGTTTTTTCATTGGAAAAGGGGCTGAGTCCTTTGTAGTTGGCCCCGCTTTTTTTAAGGGTTACAAAATCGGATATCACCTCTACAATGTCGGCAGTATCAAAAATTTGATTTACGGTTTGCTGGTCAATCATCCTGGTTAAAAGTAAAGAAACTAATTGTTCAGCCAAAATCTTATATTTACGTATAGAGAATAATTTTCAGAACCGGATATGAAGTTTGATGCAATGAAAAAACTGGTGGTGCTAACCGGCGCTGGCATGAGCGCAGAGAGTGGACTGAGGACCTTTCGGGATATGGGAGGTTTGTGGGAGGAGCATGATGTGTACGAAGTGGCCAGTCCGGGCGGATGGCATCGTGACAGGGCACTGGTTTTACGATTCTATAACGAAAGAAGAAAACAGTTGCTTGAAACCACTCCCAATAAAGGACACTTCGGTCTGGTTGAGCTGGAGAGGGAGTTTGAGGTGTCAATTGTTACTCAAAATGTGGACGACCTGCACGAAAGAGCAGGATCGAGCTGCATTTTGCACCTGCATGGTGAACTCCGTAAATCACGCAGTACCGAGGATCCTGAACTGGTTTATGATATTGAAGGCTGGAAACTGGAGGAGGGGGATCTGTGTGAAAAGGGGTCACAGTTACGTCCTCATGTGGTCTGGTTTGGTGAGGCGGTTCCAGCCATTGAAGAGGCTGCCAAAATAGTATCAGCTGCCGATATTTTTGTAATCATAGGAACATCAATGAATGTATACCCGGCAGCGGGATTGATCAATTATGTTCCCCCCACGGCACCCATCTATGTTATTGATCCCAATGAAGTGGCCATTGCGGGTCATTCAAGGATCCGGGTCATCAGGAAAAATGCCGGAGAGGGAGTTCAACTACTGATGGAGGAGATCAGGAATGAATAAGGTAAAAGGAAAACATACAGCGATCATCACGATCATTGCAATGTTTGCAATGTCCGTTTCACTGAACGGGCAACAGTTTAATACGAGCTTTTTTGGCGGTATTACGGCTTCGCAGGTGGACGGGGACTCCTATTCCGGGTTTAATAAACTGGGGTTGGCGGCAGGTTTTTTTGTGAATCGCCATATTGAGTACAATATTTACTGGCAGGCCGAAATTAGATATGGAACCCGGGGGGTTTATAAAGGTCCGTCCGATAATGATCCAACCCTTTACCGGAGTGGTTATCATATTGTAGAATTACCGCTATCGGTCCATTACCTGTATGAAGAGAAGATTATGGTGGAGATGGGTACTTCGCCCGAACTGTTGGTTGCCACCCTGTTCTGGGATGAGAACGGATTGATGGATCCTTCCACATATCCCGAAAACAGGAGATTTGGGTTGAACGTATTTGCCGGTATAGGATACTGGTTCAATGAAAGGATCATGGCCGGGTTCCGATATACCAATTCGGCCATACCATTTCGCGATCCGGAGGAGTGGAACCATCCGCTTTACCGGGGATATTTCCACAATGTTTTTTGCCTCTCCATGGCATACAGGTTCGGCCCTTAATGATTATGCGCACGATACAGTAGCGATGTAGACCAGGCATTCGAAATGACTGAACAGCACCTGGCTACAAGCCTCCAGCGTAGCCCCCGTGGTGACAACATCATCTATGATCAGTATCTTTTTATCATTGAGATCCAGTGAGCCATCGCATAGGGTGAATGCCGTTGCCATATTTTCAAACCGCTCCTGCCTGTTCATTGAAGTCTGTGACTGGCTGTGCCCTTTGCGTTCGATCAGGTGGGCTGCCACCGGAATCCCTGTTATTTCAGAAGCACCCCGGGCGATGATCTCGCTCTGGTTGTATCCCCGCTTCTTCATTCTTTTGTGGTGAAGGGGTACCGGAACCATCAGGTCACAATCCGAAAAGGAGGTGTGCTTTAACTCCTGGCCCAGCATTCGCCCCAGGTATAAACCGGCTCTTCTGTTTCCACGGTATTTCAAATCGTGAAGCAGGGTCTGGTATGCAGACCCTTTTTCGAATCTGAACAGGGAAGTTCCAACCCTCACCGGCACCCTACCCCAAAATATTTTACTGACCGGGTTGTCACCACGATCCCCAAACCCCGTCTTGGGCATCTTCATTTCACACTCAAAACATAAGATTGCCCTGGGAGAGTGGAGCCTTTTCCCGCATACCAGGCAGTTCGAAGGGAAGAAAAGCATCAGAAAATCGATGATCCATTGCATCCTGTTTTTAGGATTGATGGGATCTTTAGCTATTTATCAGCCAGTTTTTTAGTGGAGAGCAAACCACAGGCCGCCCAGATATCTTGTCCCCTGCTGGCACGGATGGTGGTGGTGATCCCTTTGGCCATTAGCTTTTCCTTAAATGAGTTGATGGTCTCTTCATCGGGCGATTCAAGCGGGGTGTCCGGGATGGGGTGGAAGCGGATCAAATTGATCCGGCAACGAATCCCGTGAAGGATCCTTGAGAGTTCATTCACATGCGCTGCCGAATCGTTAAAGTCTTTGAACAGTATATACTCAAATGACACCCTGCGTTGCCGGCCAAAATCCCAAGACCGGATCTCTTTCAGAACCTCTTTCAGGGGGTAGACCTGCTGGATGGGCATCAGCTTGCTACGCTCCTCATCAAAAGGGGTGTGCAGGCTTACAGCCAGATGTGCATCGCTCCTGTTGAGAAATTCAAGCATGGCAGGAGTAATACCAATAGTGGATACTGTAACTCTTCGGGGACTCAGTGCAAACCCCCAGTCTGAAGTAAGCACCTCCAGGCTTTTCAACACTTCTGCCAGGTTATCGAGCGGTTCACCCATGCCCATATAGACAATATTGGTGATGGTTCGCCACTGGGGAATACTTCTGTACTGGTTTAGAATCTCTCCTGAGTTCAGATTACCCTGGAATCCCTGTTTGCCGGTCATGCAGAAGAGACAGCCCATTTTACATCCCACCTGCGATGAAACACAAACCGTACTGCGTTTCCCGTCGGGAATATACGCTGTTTCAATATACTTCCCCTCTATGGCAGGAAACAGATATTTTTTGGTGCCGTCTACCGACTCCTGCACATCGACGGGAGGCCTGATGCCTGTATCATATTTTTCATCAAGCAGGGCCCGGACCTTTTTTGAAAGATTGGTCATCTCAGCGAAAGAGGAGACCTCTTTTTTATAGAGCCATTCGGCAAGCTGATTACCTGTAAAAGAGGGAAGCCCAAGGCTATGACTTACAGCTTTCAGCTCTTCCAGTGTCTTACCGAACAGATTTTCACGCATGAATCAGAAATATATTTCAGAGATAATAAAGGTAGTACTTTAACTCCGGATTCAGGTCGGTCTGTTCCTTGAGGTATTCCGTTACCCGGCCACAAAAATGAAAGAGCGTTCAAAGCCGATCAAAAAGAGTCCCGGAAAGGATGTCAATTCATATGATTTACTTGAATATAGAGATAACCAAAACAGAGGAAAAAAGTTGATATTCAAAAATATTTACTTTCTTGTCACCGCTAAACGTAAAAAAATCCTCATGAAGAAACTGAATTTATTGATACTGTCAATTCTAGTATCATCTCCAGTACTTTTTGCCGGAGGCCTAGTTACCAATACAAACCAGAGCGCAGCCTGGGCCAGAACACTGACCCGTCATGCTTCATTCGGAGTTGATGCTGTTTACTTCAATCCAGCCGGACTTTCCCAACTAAAAAATGGAATTCATTTCTCACTTTCCAATCAGTCCATTTTTCAAACCAGGCAGATCACAAGTGATTTTCAATACCTCAATTATGCCCCGGTGGTGTATGAAGCCGAGTTAGTGGCTCCTGTTTTCCCCAGCATCTATGCGGCTTATAAGATGAACAAATGGGCCTTTTCGGCCGGTTTTAATATCATTGGCGGAGGGGGTAGTGCCAATTTTGAATCGGGACTTCCCTCCTTTGAGATCCCGGTCTCCTCCCTGGTGCCAATGTTATATGGTAGTTTGCTGCCCCT
>JAGLTY010000049.1 GCA_023135025.1 Bacteroidales bacterium
GGAGTTTTTTCGTCCCGATCTCTCCAATCTCCATGATCCTTTCCTGATGAAGGATATGGACAGGGCCATTCAGCGTATCCTGGAAGCCATCCAGGCCGGCGAGAAGGTGATGATCTATGGGGATTATGATGTGGATGGTACTACCGCTGTCGCCCTGGTCTATTCCTGTTTCAAGGATCACTTTAAAGATATAGATTACTACATTCCCGACCGGTATGATGAGGGTTACGGGATCTCTTTCAAAGGAATTGATTATGCTGCCGAGCATGGATTCAGCCTGATCATTGCGCTTGACTGTGGTATCAAGGCGGTGGATAAAATCGATTATGCCGGTGAAAAGGGAGTGGATTTTATTATCTGTGATCACCACAATCCGGGCGATAAGATACCCAACGCAGTGGCTGTACTGGATCCCAAACAGGAGGGTTGCTCCTATCCCTACAAGGAGCTATCCGGTTGTGGTGTGGGATTGAAGCTGGTCCAGGCTTACGGAATAAAGACCGGACTGGATGCCAACAAGATTTATGACTACCTCGACCTGGTGGTGGTCAGTATCGCTTCAGATATCGTTCCTATCACAGGTGAGAACCGTATCATGGCCCATTTTGGATTGAAGAAGTTGAACGCTGACCCATCTATCGGTTTGAAGGCCATTAAAGAGGTGGCCGGTATCGATAGAACGGGTATTACCATTGAAGATATCGTTTTTAAGATTGGTCCAAGGATCAATGCAGCAGGGAGAATGGAATCGGGTAAAAAATCGGTTGATCTCCTGGTTTGTGATAAAGGCGCAGATGCTCATATCATCAGTAAAAAGATCAACAACTTCAACCTTGATCGGAGGAGCATAGATACCGAAATCACACGTCAGGCCATTGAGATGATTCAGGGCGATGCATCGCTTAAGGAGAGGAACTCCACAGTGCTTTATAATCCGGAATGGCACAAAGGGGTGATCGGGATTGTGGCCTCCAGGTTGCTGGATCATTTTTATAAGCCCACTGTGATCCTGACCAAATCCAGTGGATTGGTTACCGGATCGGCCCGGTCTGTGAATGGTTTTGACCTCTACCAGGCCATTGAGTCGTGCAGCGACCTGCTGGTGAATTTTGGTGGGCATAAATATGCAGCGGGATTGACCATGAAGGTTCATAATCTTCCCAAGTTCAGGGAGAGGTTTGAGCAAATTGTCAGCGAAACCATCGACCCGGAACAGTTAATCCCGGTGGTGGAGATTGATACAGAGTTGCAGCTTACAGAAATCACAGAAAAATTCTTTAGGATTCTAAAACAGTTCGAGCCTTTTGGTCCCGAAAACATCAGTCCAGTATTTCTTTCGGAGAATGTGGTTGATAACGGATATGGACGTACAGTGGGTAGCCATGGTGAACATTTGAAATTAACCCTGATCCAGGAGGAGAATCCATTCCAGGTTTTTCCCGCCATTGGATTTCACCAGGGAAGTATTTTTAATAAGATTAGCAAGGGGGCTCCATTTGATATCTGTTATCAGCTGATGGAAAATGAGTTCAGGGGCAGGGTCAGCCTCCAAATCCACCTTCTTGATGTTAAATTTGATTAAAGGTTCAGTCGCAGCTGAATCGCAGCTTCCCATTTTCGAATTCCTCTATTTGTAATTCCTGATATTTTAGCTGAAAAAGTGATTCGGCGAATCGGTTTTAGTGTGAGCAGAAGGGTGGTTTTTTGACCACTCCCATAGTATGCGGGAAAACTGAAACTATAGTAGAAACCAGGTTCATAAAGGTAGATCCTGTTCTCCCAGTCACCTACCTGGAAAAGTACGAATTGAATAGTGGCTTTCAGATTCCGGGAGGAGCAAAGTGTTACTTGTTGAACAGCTGCATATCCCGGAACTTCTTCTTTCTGTTGTGAATAGTATGAGATGACCAGCCTGGTTTGCCATTTGAAGAGATCCTGGTAATTATAGATCAATCGCCCGTCTATCCTGGTAACTCTGGAATTTTGCAGGGGGCGTAGTTTGGTTGTCTCAGTTGCCGGGGTAGTTTGCCAGGTTTTGTTCACCACCCTGAACCTCCATTGAAGCAGTTTCTTTCCGGGATTCTGCATGGAAAAATCCAATCTGTTTCCACTGGATGGAACCGTGGTAAGGTAGCGTGGCGACAGGTAACGAAATAGTTCGCCGGTCAGCTCTGCTGTTACAAATTTTCCGGTCTCCACATGCAGATGAAAAGCCACCCCCTGTTCATTTTCAATGGTGCTTCCCGAAGCATAGGAGGAGGGGTGTGAGCCCCGGTATTCGGTTCCATAGTGGTGCATCAGCAAACTACCCTGCACAAAATCGCTGAAATAGTATTCCGTTCCAAGCAGGCATGCCATGGAGCGGCTTCCACCGACTGAGATTTCTCCAAAAATCTGGATCTGACTCTTTTGCCAGTTTCCATGCAGACTGGCCTTCTGGTGCAGGGCCGGGCCTGGGCTTGTGATCAGGTATTTCATCGCTTTTTTGGTGGGGTAGATCCATTCAGTACCGCTCATGATTCCCACTGCCAGCTGGCGGTGCCTGTAGAGCGCCTGGATTCCTGTATGGATCCTGAAAGCCAGCTCCCTGCCCTCCAACTCACCCATGGTTCTGTAGAGACCGGAGGTGCGTTGATAATCCAGCCAGTTGTCAGCTTCCGGGTTTTCCGTAAATGCAGAGGGAGAGAGGCTCAACTGACGGAATGATGCCCATATTAAAAGTTCAATTCTATTTAGATCCAGCTGGCAGGCAATTCCCTGCTCAAACATGGTTTCGGTTTTGGAGGCATAGGGTCTGATCCGTGAGAGTGATTGATGGTTGACACGAAGTTTACCGGCCTGATGGATAAATCCGGCACCGTTGACCAGGCCCACCCCCTGGTTCATTTGAAAATTGCCAACCACCAGTTGTTTGAGGAACCGCTCACCAGCGTAGGAGAGATAACCCGAAAGAAACTGGGGCCTCTTTTGGTAAAGGAACAACTCTCCGGCATCTTTCTCGTAAGTGAGAGCCATGGAGAGGTTTTTCCAAAGATGGGATCTGAACCTGATGGTTGTTTTCAGAGGAGGGCCGGCATAAGCAGTTTTGCCCCCGGAAACGGAATCCTCCAGGTAGCCTTCGCTGTTTGGAAAAGATCTTCCCGTATTGATCAGAATCATATGTCGCAATGGCTTTTCCCCATTAGATATTTTGACTCTGTTCAGCTTTACATAGGGTTCGATTTCAAGCACCTTCGATTGATTGAAACCCGGGAGTACTGCCAGCTCATGGATGGAGTAGATCTCTCCATATTCTTCACGGTATTTTATCAGGTTGTGGAGCTGGTAGGAGGTAAACAATCCCGAAGCGTCGAGTTCTTCAGGTGAGGCGTTGTTCAGATCGATAGTTAAGTTACCAGGTTCATCAAAAACATTTAGCATTGGTTCGGGTATGTTAGCCGACTCACTCCTGTACAGCAGGTCTTCCATATCCTGTGAGTTTATAATAGGTTGCTGTGCTTTCAGGAGGGCGGGGATCCATATCAGAAACACCAGTAGGCGAAGTTGTATGTTACCATGCATGGGTCAAAGATGTATATGGCGACAGGCCTGAGTCGGCCCTGTACTGAAATGCGAATTCTGCTACCCACTTTGTGAATTTCAAGGAAATTCCCCACGAAAATGTGAATGGCCGGTTGCAGACTCCTGTTCTCAAACTGGTACGCTGGTTGAGGGTCCACTCCAGTCCGTTGCACAGTATGATGCCCTCTTCTGGTTTGATATGCAACTCGGAGTAGAAGTGGCCCGCTTTGAGAAATGAATATGAACAGCCTGCTGCGATGGTCATCTGTTTCTGGATGGATATGGCTGGAAGGGCACTCCACCCTGCAGGATGAAACAGCCGGGCTCCAAGTTTCCATTGGTCATTGATCCTGACCTGAAGGCCAAGGGCAAAGCTAAACCCCGGAGCATAGATATACTGCTCTGTAATGGCTGAATTCCAGAGGTGAATCCCCACTCCAGCACTGATACCGGAATAGAGTTTCATACCATAGGAGAGCCACAGAGAGGTTTGTCTGAAACCCGTGAGGCCCTGAGTGGCCAGTGCAATCCCAATGGCTCCCGTTCCTGTTGTGAACTGTCCTGAAAAGGATGAGTTGCCCAGCTCTTTAAGCAGGTAGGGCCTGCAATGCTGTATGGTGACCGAAGATTGCTCAATAAAACCCAGTCCGGCCTGGCTTTGGTTTGCACAACAGAATCCCTGCCTGGTAATATAGCAGCCTCCCAATGCAGCTGAAGCAGCATCCTGCCAGTGAACCTGGCTTGTGACAGTCGCATGAACCAGGGACAAAAAAAAGACCGGGATTATTATTCCCGGTCTTTTCAACATCCACCTTTGTGGAGATATCATTGTGTCATCAATTGGTTTTAAATTTGAATTTCACCTCCTTCAACTCCTCGTTGGCTTTTACAATTTTGGAGGCCAGGCTCTCCTTGAACTTCACCATCTTCTCCACTATTTCCGGATCGCCGGTGCTCACAATTTGAGCGGCCAGGATACCGGCATTCCTTGCTCCATCCAGGCCCACTGTGGCAACGGGAATCCCCGGGGGCATCTGCAGGATGCTCAGTATGGAATCCCAACCATCAATGGAGATGGATGCATTAATGGGAACTCCTATCACCGGCAGGGGTGTTAGTGCTGCAACTACCCCGGGAAGGTGTGCTGCACCGCCTGCTCCGGCGATAATGACTTTGATTCCCCGTCCGGCAGCATTCCTGGAAAAATCCATGGCCTGATCAGGTGTTCTGTGAGCCGAGAGGGCGTTGATCTCAAAAGGGATCTCAAATTCATCCAGCAGCTTTGCTGCCTGCTCCATAATGGGAAGGTCCGATGTGCTTCCCATGATAATACTAACTTTAGGATTCATCTGTTTATGTAGTTTTGCAATGGTTATCAGCTAACGAAATTACAATTATTTTTATTCCTGCATTTTGATGCGTATTTTGATTTAAAATATCACATATGGAAAGTAACATTGTTCAGGTTCATGATAAATATTTTAAACCATTTATAGGCGAAGAGGCGATTCAGAAAGAGGTGACACGTCTGGCCTTTGAGATGAACCGCGATCTGGCCAGTAAGGATCCCATTTTTCTGGGTATTCTTAATGGAGCGTTTATGTTTGCAAGCGATCTTTATAAACAACTTAATTTCCCCTGTCAGATTTCCTTTCTAAAACTGGCTTCTTATAGCGGTACGCAATCGACCGGAAGTGTCAAACAGCTTATTGGGATTAACCGTGAGTTAAAGGACCGGGTGGTTGTTGTGCTTGAAGATATTGTCGATACAGGAGTGACCCTGGAGACGATTATCAGGCAGCTTTCGGGCTTTGAGCCTGCAGAGATCCTGGTAGCCACCTTTCTTCATAAACCAGAAGCCACTGTAAGAGAGGTGAAACTCGATTACGTGGGAATGAAGATTCCCAACAACTTTATCCTGGGGTATGGATTGGATTATGACGGGTATGGCAGAAATTTCAAGGAAATCTACCAGTTGGTGGATTAATGCGGTAAATGTTTATTATTTTTGGGATCGTCAAAAAAAATGAACTAATTATGTTGAATATTGTATTATTTGGTCCTCCGGGATCGGGAAAAGGAACGCAGTCGGAAAAGGTTATTGCGAAATATGGATTGGTGCATATTTCGACCGGCGATCTGCTAAGGGAAGAGGTAGCTGCACAGACAGAATTGGGTAAGCAGGCCAAGGAGATTATGGACACGGGAGAACTGGTTTCGGATAAGATTGTGATCGGAATGATCAGGAACAAACTTGAAGATCACCAGGACGGTCCGGGCTTTATTTTTGATGGTTTTCCAAGGACTGTGGGTCAGGCCCGGGAGCTACGAAAGGCGCTGACCGATTATGATGAGCGCATAGGTGTGATGATCTCTCTGGAAGTACCCCGTGAAGAGCTGGTGAAGAGACTCCTGAAAAGGGGAGAGGAGACCGGGCGGTCAGATGATAACCTGGAGACCATCAACAACCGCATAGATGTTTATAACCGCCAGACTATTCCGGTAACCTACTACTACGACAAGATGCACAAACATGCGGCCGTGGAAGGAACTGGTTCTGTAGATAAGATTTTTGAGCGCATCCAGGAGGTTATCGCCAAGGTAAAACAGTAATTGGTGTTTATCGCTTTGACTCATGTCCAATGTCAATTTTGTAGACTATGTAAAAATCTTTTGCCGGTCAGGCAAGGGGGGCGCTGGTTCGGCCCACCTTCATCGGGATAAATTAACCCGGAAAGGTGGACCTGACGGAGGTGATGGTGGAAGAGGCGGACATGTGGTTATTAGGGGTAACAGTCAACTCTGGACACTGTTGCATCTGAAATACAAGAGACATGTTTTTGCCACACATGGAGGGGGTGGAGGATCGGACCTCAAAACCGGAGCCAGTGGTGAGGATGCTTATATCGAGGTTCCCCTGGGGACTGTGGCCCGGGATGTGGAGACCAATGAAGTGCTGTTCGAAGTTACCATCCATGATGAAGAGAAGGTACTGATAAAGGGCGGAAGGGGAGGCCTGGGCAATGATCACTTCAAGTCGGCTACCCACCAGACACCCCGGTTTGCACAACCGGGAGAATCAGGAGAGGAGGGTTGGTTTATCTTAGAATTAAAACTGCTGGCCGATGTGGGACTGGTGGGTTTCCCAAATGCTGGGAAATCAACACTGCTGGCGGCCATATCGGCAGCAAAACCCAAAATAGCCGACTATCCGTTTACCACATTAGTACCCAATCTGGGGATTGTGAAATACAGGGATGACCGCTCTTTCGTAATGGCCGATATTCCGGGGATCATAGAGGGGGCGAGCGAAGGTAAGGGGCTTGGCCACAGATTCCTGCGGCATATTGAACGTAACTCCATGCTGATGTTCATGGTCTCATCCGACAGCAATGATATTGCAGAGGAGTACAGGATTCTGCTGAAGGAGTTGGAGGAGTATAATCCCGAGTTGCTGGATAAGCAACGGTTGCTGGTGATCACCAAATCTGATCTGCTGGATGATGAGCTTACTGAAGAGATCAGGAAGGAACTACCCGATGTCAGTTATCACTTTATTTCGGCAGTGGCGAACCAGGGGCTGGTTAGTCTCAACGATACCATCTGGACCATGTTGAACTCCTGATCGCAGTTATGGATTGGATTTTACAGCTTGACACGCAGATTTTCCTGGCCATCAATGGCTGGCACAATGAGGTGTGGGATGGGATCATGTGGTGGATCAGTGGCAAAACTACCTGGTGGCCTTTCTACCTTCTTTTGCTTGGTTATCTGGGTTGGAACAAAAGGTGGCAGCTTCTCCCCATGTTGCTTTTTATCATCCTTGTGATCACCCTGGCCGACCAGTCATCGGTACATCTTTTTAAGAATCTGTTTCAGAGACTCAGGCCGTGTCATGAGCCGGCACTGGAGGGCCTGGTCCACCTGGTGAACAACAAATGCGGTGGACAGTTTGGATTTATCTCCTCCCATGCGGCTAACACATTTGGAGTGGCATTTCTGACCCTGTTATGGATCAGGGAGCGGTGGTTTACAGCAGTGATGGTTTCATGGGCCCTTCTGGTTGCCTACAGTCGCGTCTACCTTGGAGTGCATTATCCCGGAGATGTGCTGATTGGCGGAATATGGGGGGCTGGATGCGGCTGGCTGGTTTTCCAACTCTTCAGGTGGATCCTGTCAAAGTTGCCACAAACCTGGTGGATCGTCAATAGATCAAGCACAACCGAATCCTGATTATTAGCAGGTATGCTTTGCATCGTCAGCCCATATTCCAACCCCTACTTTAACCTGGCTTCGGAGGAGTACCTGCTTAAAGGTTTCCAGGAGGATGTTTTTCTTCTGTACAGGAATATCCCATCCATTGTGGTGGGGAAGCATCAGAACACTCTTGCTGAGATCAATCTACCTTTTGTTCAGGAGCGGGAGATTTTGGTGGCCAGGAGGATATCCGGGGGAGGCACAGTCTTTCACGACCAGGGAAACCTCAATTTTGCTTTTTTTACCAGCGGGAAAGAGGGTGAGCTGGTAGATTACAAGAGGGCTACCCGACCCATCATAGAGGCTATGGAAGAGATGGGGCTGGATGTCAGGCTGGGTAAACGCAACGAACTGTTGCTCAATGGCCTGAAGATATCTGGTACCGCAAGTCATGTATTCAAACAGCGGGTTCTGCATCATGGTACGCTTCTGTTTTCCTCGGAGATGGGAAACATGAGTGCTGCTTTGAAGAGCGTACAGGAGAGGTTTACCGACAGGGCAGTGAAGTCAGTCCGTTCCAAAGTCACCAATATCAGGGATCATCTTACAGAGTGCATGGATATGGAGATGTTTCAGGAGAGAATTCTGAACCATATGCTCCAGACCTATGATAACGCGAAACCTTATCATTTCAGCGAAACTGATATGAAGGAGATTACTGCCCTGCGCGACTCGAAATTCTCCACCTGGGAGTGGAATTTTGGATACTCCCCCAAATACCAGTTTTGCAGGAATATATCTTTTAGTGCGGGTCGTCTGGAGCTCCATATGAATGTGGAAAAAGGGGTGATCAGGGAGCTAAAGATCGAAGGTAACTTCAGTTCTCAGAAGGATATTATTTTGCTGGAGCAGATGCTTGTGGGAACCATTCACGATCCTGAAACCATACGGATGCGGCTTTCCGGAATCAATCTGTCCGATTACATTTTCGGATTGGAGAATGAAGAGCTGATATCGGGAATGTTTTAAGAAAGGCGCCCCTGTGGACGCCTTCCTGGATGAGTGTTTTAGTTTTCAAGAACTGCCTTCAGTTTGTTGATTTCACTCTCGGTGAATTTTCCGCTGATCATGCACTCCCCATTTTTAATCTCCTCATGAACCCTGGGTGCGGTAAGCACCTTACCGTTGAAAAGGATTGCAATATTCTTTCCTTTGTTCATCCGTGTCATTGAGGCCCATTTTTCTGCGCCTGATCCTGAGAAACTTATTAAGAGAGCATAGTTCTCTTCATGGTCGCTTTTTCTGACGCTTACTTCATCTATATCCTGCTGTAGGGGAAAAACATCGTTCGATGCACTCTTCCGGATTGCATAGAGAGGAACCATCTGATCTTTTGCCTCAACCCCCGCTGCAATGATCAGGTCCTCCTGAACCTTACCTCGAAAGCTTTCACTCCGGATGTAGTTCCAGAGACTTTCCAAATCGGCTTCATGACAGCTGCCGAGTTTTGAACTTTCGGGATATGTATTTTCCATATGGACCAATGTGAAAAAGCGATCTTCCGGATCTAGTTTTGAAATGACCTCCTGATGTGTATAGGTTTTGGAAAATGTCACTGTTTCTGCCTGGGTAAAACTCTTTTTTGAGGGTAAAAAGGAGAAGCTGCTGAATACCAGGGATGACAGTATCACTCCCAATATGATCTGTTTTAAAGTTTTCATAGGATTGTATATTTTATGTTTCTATTGTAATAATGAATGGGGCATGGTTTCATTTGCTGAAACCAGACCAATGTATGTTAAGATTTGATGAAAACAGTTGACTCAGGAAACGGGTGGATCGTCGTACCTGGACCGATGGTGAAGATTTTGGCCTGATTGAAAATCTAAACCAGGTTTTAGTTCCAAATGGATCTGCATCTGTGTATTAAAACGAATCAGATCTTCTACAGAATTCAGATATTCAATGGAATTGAATTTGCCTGAAATGGCCTCAATTATAACTCTTGAGTAATGCCAGTATGAAGGAACGGAGGAGCTGGCAAGTTGGTTGGAACAAACTTCTGCCAGTTGCTCGATACGTTCTATATCCGGGGTGCATGTTTCCTGTGTGACACACTCACTTTTTTGACCATTGAA
>JAGLTY010000005.1 GCA_023135025.1 Bacteroidales bacterium
TTTTCCCATTGAGATTTACAGCCATGGCAAACAGGGCTCCCACCACCATTCCAGGAATAAAATTGAGCACTCCCAGTATCAACTGCCCGGTATGCCCGGTATTGAAGAGTGCTTCGATCTTCAGCAACAGGAATCCGCATACAGATACCAGGGCCATGAGTCCTATCAGACTGGTCAGTTTGGGCAGTGAAGGTGTGTGCCACACTCTTTTCCATAACACTGTTCCGGTTACAATACCGCCCATAAACAGTGTGATCATCATGGGAGCCACCAGGTATGCAAATCCATAAAACGACTGCATCACCATAATCAGCAGGATCTGTATACCGGCCCCGGTAAAACCGGTGATATACATGGCCGATTTTACAGGTGGATAGATCAGCCATAGCAGCAGGAATAGTACAGCAGAGATAATCCCCGTTACTCCCATGATGTGCTGGCCCATCCGGGATTCAAGTTCGGTGAGGCTGGTGAAAAACAGGCTGGGCCGGAGGTCGCTGTTGATTATTGGTTTCTCTTTCAATATGCGTTCGGTCAGCTGTTCGCTATCGAACAGGATATGGTTCGCATCCAGGTAGTCGGGATGCACATAGGTGGTCGGGATCTGATGATGTTGCAGCAGGGCAGGAAAGTCCAGGGAGAGGGGAGTGGCCGAAGCCAGAAAATAGGTGGAACTTCCAGGTACAATGACCACATGGGGAAACACCTGTTTCAGGGTGTGGTAATTGATGCTTAGTAAACGGGTTCCCGGAATGTTTACATAGTTTCCGCCTGTACTCAGCTGCATGCAAAAGACCCCGCCTGGTGAGAGATGCCGGCTTACCTGCCGGTAAAACTCCACGGTGAAGTAACGGTTCCAGCCGATAGTGACCGGATCGCCGGCCGTTGAAACAACAACATCATACTGCAGATCGTCAGACTCCATTAGCCAGCTGCGCCCATCTTTCGGGATAAATTGCAGCTCCCCGGGGAGCTTCTCCGAAAAATAAATTTGCCCCAAGCGAAATATCCATGGATCTGCTTCACAATAATCGATTCGTTCCGGTTTGTATTTGGCTGCTTCAGCAATATTACCCGACAAACCGCCACCCAACAGAAGAATTGATTTTGGTTGGGGGTGCTGAAGGGCCGGGAAATGAACAGACTCCTCGGCCACGGTCAGGTCGGCAGAGCTGAGCACCGGGTTTCCGTCGAGGTAGCCGGTCACCTGCTCATTCCTGGAAGTGAAGGTCAGGTTCCCATAAGGGGTATCCTTGTACTGTAGGATCTTTTCCTGCCTGTACCTCAGTCCCTCCACACTGTTTCCTGCTTCCGGAATAAGACTCAGTGCAAACAGCAATGCTCCGGCAGGAATCAGGAACCATTTCAGACCATTTCGATCCGGATATTTGTATACCCATAACACAACCAGGCAGGTGCTCAGGAAGAGGAGTGTAAGGAGTTGTAAATTCTTAAGAAAGTGAACCAGGATCAACCCGAAAAGTATACCTCCAGCCAGTGATCCAAGCGCATCGAGCCGGTAATGGGAGCTCCCCGATTTGCGCACTCCCTGCGATTTAGATACAAAACCAAAAAGAAACCCTGAAACTCCCGTAAACAAGGAGGTAAGGATTAACATGCAGATGGCTGAATCGACCATTCCCGGCTGGTAGCCCGGAAGAAAAAAGAGCCTGTTTACCAGGATGAGCAGGAGATAGATCAGGAGAGGGAGTGTCCCCATCAGAATCAGGAGTCCGTATAGCATACGAGGGGTTATTCTGACCCGGTAACCGGTTCCGGTGCGGGCACCCAGGGCAGTGAGAATCATCCAGATGGCCAGGAAAATGCCAATGACTAGTTCATTTCCATGGAAGCTCTTGATAAACTCCCTGAGTAGTACCAGCTGGGCCATGATACTGATATATCCCAACAACATAAAAAACGCTTTCTCTTGCAGGGGAGTGAAGGAGAGATACGGGGTCCAGGGGGCGTCAGCGTCAGGATCGGATCCGGTTGGTTGTGCCTGCATACTGGTGAAGTATCGAATGTGCCAGGAGAGATGAAAAAGAGCCACCAGGGAGAATCCGATACCGGAATCCACATGCCATTGTATCGCCTCTTCGATCCATGCGATATGCAGCTTATAATTGATCTTGATAACCATGAGCAGGCCCAGCAGGGCGGTGGAGAAAAAGAGAAGTAACAGCAGGTAGTTCCAGAATTTCCTGTGTTGCTGCCGGGCAATAAGCCGGGTATGAACCATCAAAAGGCTCATCACATAAGAGACCAGGAGCAGTGTCCCGATGGAGATCAGATTATAGGCCCCCTCAATCATTTTTTCTTCTCTTCACCAAAGATAATCGCCTCGTACACATAAAGATCGGCTTCTTTCCAGCCATCCCATCCAATGCCTGCCTTTTCCCTGGCGCAGTGTCCTAGAAGATCCTCTGCACTCCAGCCTGTCTGTTCGGCCACCTGTGGCAGGTAGGTGCCTGAACGGCCATCTTTGGTCATGTAGATTCCGTGAAGGCCCGGCTGAAATTCGTCCATGGAGTTGATCTTTTTCAAAGGTGTAAGCATCGATATCTCGATGGTGATATACGACAACTCTGTCGATTCCACCGGGGCAAAACGGTTGTCATGTGTGGCCGCTGCGATGGTCATCTCCTGCACCACTGCATAGAGCGGTTTATCGGGCGAAAAATTTCCGATGCAACCCCTCAGTCTTCCACCCATATAGAGGCTCACAAATGCACCGGCAGGATGCCTCAGGGTGGAGGTCAGGCTTTTTCCGGGTATCTCAGTCAGCTCTCCCGTGCTGATATAAGATTCAAGGGTAGATCGCGAAATATCAAGCAGTAGCTCCTTCTCGTGACTGTTCAGTGCAAAGGGACGATCTTCCGGTGATATTTCGTGACCTGCAATGGCCCAGTATCCGACTACCCGCTCTTTATCGCCCACTTTAGAATCGCCCGAGTTGCGGTAGAGTACCGGCGAGAGTTCCATATCTTCCCTGCGATCGGCCATATAGAGCATGGTCATAATGGAACTCCAGCCACAGCTTGGGGTGGAGAGGTTCTTTACAGACTTGCCACTGCTCTTTCTGAGTGCATTGTAAAACTTCTCCGGATCTTTTGTAAGAATCGCATCAGCGGTTATTTTATCGATCCTTATGGCATCTTTATAGGAGGGATAGTGGGAAAAATCAGAGCTGATTATAAAGAGGTTTTCAGGTGTAAAGTAGGGCAGTAGTGCAGCGGCAAGCTCCCTGGCATTGGCCAGGGAGGAGGTGCCCATTACCAGGGGAACAATGGGTGGTACTTCCTCAAAGTGGTACTGGATAAAGGGGATCTGCACCTCGATGCTGTGCTCCCTGTTATGCGCCTTTTCATAATAGAAGATATTTTGATGGCTGCTGATCAGGGTGTTGGCAATTTCGCGGTTGACCCGTGCTTCACCCAGGGGAGTGATATAGTTCCCGGCCGAATAAACCGATACCCCGTTGAACTGTTCACGGTGCGAGGAGGCGATGATAAAAATATTCTTGTATGGTGTATCGACCGGAATGGTTTTATATCCGGATGCAGCAACCACACCAGAATAGACATATCCTGCATGTGGTACAATCAGTGTCTGGATCTTCCCTGCAAGATCGGCAGGCTTCGCGGCCTGGAAAAGCTTCTGAAGCTGCGATTCAAGAGCCGGCTTTGCAGCAGGGTAGAAAGTGCCTGCAAATGCAGGCTGCCTGTGAACAGGGGCAGCTGGCTGCTGCGCCTCGCTGTTGCCGAAAGCGAACAAAAGTGCGGTAAACAGGCAGCCGAAAAGTGAGTTATATCTCTTCATTTTTTCATTATGTTATGGTCCGTATTTGAAGAAATCCCTGTATTCCTGGAAGAATGTTTCCAGCTTCATCATGTTTTCGTACATGAACTGGTGTGCACCGGGCCATGTGTCGCTGTTGTAAATATCGATCCCCTCCATCTGCAGGTAGATCCGGCTTACCGATTTCCCGTTCTCCCGGATATACTCCAGTTCCCAGATCAGGGGCGATTCCATGGCCCCCTCCAGTAACTTTTTTACCGATTCGAGCTTTTCGTAGAGTTCGATTCGTTTGTCCATGTTCCTGGTTTCCAGATCGATTCCTACCTGGGCTACCTCTCTGTCCACATGAAACCGCAGGTTAACTGCCTTGATACCAGTCTGTGTCAGCATCCAGTTTCCGGGCAGCTTTTTTCTGGTGCGTCTGCCGGCCGACATCTGTTTGAAGCGGTCCCAGAACTCCTCTCTCAGTTTTTTTGCCTCCCCTTTCGAAAACATGATTTTTGATGGTTCCTGCAAGGTACATCAAAAATAGCCCATCTAAATCTCTTTTTTTGATTAAAATGATATCTTGTGGCATGCAATATAACTACGATTATATCATTATCGGATCAGGTTTTGGTGGGTCCGTATCGGCCCTGCGCCTGACAGAGAAGGGTTACAGGGTCCTGGTTATTGAAAAGGGCAAACGGTGGGAGACGGAAGCGTTTCCTGAGACCAACTGGAACCTGCGAAAATGGCTCTGGTTGCCCATGTTCCGGTTCCACGGGATCTTCAAGATGACCATTATGCGACATGTGGGAATACTGAGCGGTGTGGGGGTTGGTGGCGGTTCACTGATGTATGCCAATACACTGCCGCGACCCCGGGAGACCTTCTATAAATCGGGCAGCTGGTCGGGTCTGGCCGACTGGAAAAAGGAGATGGAACCACACTATTCAGAGGCTGAGAGAATGCTGGGGGCCACCGAAAATCCGGGATTGTATGATTCAGATGAGGCACTTCGCGCTGTGGCAGGAAAGTTTGGAAAAGCGAATCGGTTCGAACCAACCCGGGTGGCGGTTTTCTTTGGTGAACCGGAACAGGAGGTGCCCGATCCTTACTTTAATGGTGAAGGCCCCAGGCGATCGGGGTGCAATTACTGCGGCTCCTGTATGACCGGCTGCCGGTACAATGCCAAGAACACCCTCGATAAGAACTACCTCTACCTGGCAGAGAAAGGTGGGGCAGAGGTGCTGGCTGAGAAAAAGGTGGTCCGCATCCAACCTGTCAAAAGTGAGGATGGTCAGGTGAGTGAAGCAGGTGAAACCGGGTACCGTATATTGATAAAGGATTCCACGGGGCTTCTCAAAGGTCAAAAAGAGCTGATAGCCAGATCCGTGATTCTATCAGGAGGGGTGTTGGGGACGGTGAGGCTGTTACTCAATATGAAAAGGCGGTACCTGTCTGGTTTGAGTGACCAGGTGGGTGCGCAGATCAGGACCAATAACGAGAGTCTGGCTCTTGTACACTCCCGGCAGAGGGAGAAGGATTTTTCAAAGGGGGTGGCTATCGGCTCCATCTTCCCTCCCGACGAGGATACCCATCTGGAATCGGTACGATACGGAAGCGGATCGGGATTCTGGAAACTGCTGGGTGTTCCAATGACTTATGGTAAAACTGTGGTGGGACGAATCCTGAAGCTGATCTGGCGCTTTTTCAGTAGTCCGCTCTCCTGGCTCAGGATCTATTTCAGCAAGGACTTTGCAAAGGAGTCGGTGATCCTGCTCTTTATGCAGCACCTCGAAAGTACACTGAGACTGAAACGTGGTATGCTGAATATGCGAAGTGTACTCTCTTCCGGTCCGGCCCCCTCGGCCTTTATGCCCCTGGCCAGACAGCTGGCCAACTCCACCGCAGAAGAGGTGGACGGGACCCCTTTTGTAATGGTCTCTGAAGCGATCCTGGGTACCCCCCTTACCGCACATATCCTGGGAGGTTGTGTCATCGGGAAGGATGCCACCAAAGGGGTAATTGATTCAGATCACCGGGTGTTTGGGTACAAGAACCTCTATGTATGCGATGGCAGCGCCATTTCGGCCAATCCGGGGGTGAATCCGGCGTTGACCATTACAGCTATGACCGAACGGGCCATTTCAAAAATTCCTGTAAAAGAATAGTTTTGTATATTGCCCCGTTATCAAATTATGGGTAGCTATGTTGAATGAACGAAAACATCAGGCATGGAATTTCTGGTCAGCATTTGTCTTTTTTGGTGCTGTGTTGCTGGTGGGCTACCTGCTCAGGCAAAAAGGGGTGGATATCCGGGAGCTGACTCTTAAAGAGGCAGTGGTTATCATTCTGGCCTCCTACCGGATGACAAGGATCGTGGTATTTGAGAAGATATTCAAGTATTTGCGGAATGTCCTGAAACAGAGGGAGGATCTCTATTTGATCGGGACACTGAGCTCCATTATCACATGCCCCTGGTGTTCAGGTGTCTGGGTGACCCTGATTATTGTGGTCTTCTATTACCTGATTCCTTTCGGAGTGTTACTGGTCTATGTCCTGGCGCTGGCAGGTGTGACCTCCCTGGTGATCCTTCTCTCCAACCTGCTGCATATGTATACGGAACACAGGCAACGAATTCACCAACAGGAGAAAAGTCCCAACAACGAGCTTTTGAACTGATCACCTGATCGGATACTCTTCTTTTTCAGAGAAAGAACAATGCCACTCCGCCTATGGAGACGATGGCTCCGATAATCTCAATGATCTTGATACGCTCCCTGTTCAGTAAAATGGCAGGAGGAATAATCATCACAGGGGTGAGTGCCATCAGCGTGGCAGCAACCCCCGTATCGGTATGTTGAACTGCCAGCAGTGAGAAGCTAACTCCCAGGAAGGGACCGGTAAAGGATCCAAGGGTCATAAATTTCATGGCTTTCAGGTCTTTGATTGCTCCCAGCAGGTGTTTCCATCTTTTAAAGAGGGTGATCACAATGGAGAATCCGACCACACCGGCCATGATACGGATCTGTGTGGCCTCGAAAGGGTTCATGCTCTGCATCCCTTTCTTACTCAGTACCAGTCCGGCAGCCTGCCCTATGGCTCCGCCAAGTGCCAGTATGCTTCCCAGCAGTAGCGGCCCCGCTTTGAGCGTTTTGCCGAAGGCTCCCTTTTTTATATCCAGTTTGGTAGAGATGACCATTACAATTCCCAGGGTGGTTATTCCCATGCCCAGAAACTCCACTCCGGTAAGTACTTCTCCCAGGGTGATCCATCCGATCAGAGCAGTGATGGGGGGTACCAGGGCCATGATCAACATGGAGATTCGCGCACCAATCAGGATAAATGCACGGAAAAGGAAGAGGTCTCCCAGCACAAAACCGACCACGCCGGAGAGGGTCAGCCAGAACCACTGGTATCCGGTGGCCGTGGGGAAAAATCCATCATTAAAAACGGCATTGTAGAGGGAGAGAAAAACCAGTCCGATCACCAGTCGGATCAGGTTCAGTGAGAGTGCACCCACGCGTTTCCCGGCCGACTCAAAGGCCATGGCGGTTACCGTCCAGCATGCAGCTGTCAGCAGGGCTGCTATTTCACCTGTGTATTGTTGCAATACTGTTCCAGTTAAGAGAAGTGCCAAAGATAGCTATTCATACCTTAATCCATCAACCGGGTTTCTGCGGGCCGTTTTCCAGGTCTGACCCAGGGTGATCAACGCCTGGAACAGCAGTACAACCAGTATGGAGAGCACAAACAGCCACCAGTAGAGCGGGATACGGTTTGAGTAATCGGTGAGCCAGCTATCCAGGTAGAGCCATGCAAGCGGTACAGCAATGGCTGAAGCAGCTATGCTCCATTTCAGCGTGGAGGTGTAGATAAGGAGCAGCATCTCCCTGCTGGATCCTCCCATCACCTTCCGGATGCTGATCTCTTTGGTACGGCTCAGAATGTGATGGGAAACCAGTGCCCAGATTCCCAGGAGTACAATAAGCATGGAGAGGAGGGAGCCGGCCCCCATGATGTTCCGAAGCCACTCTTCGTTTTTGTAATACCCGTAATAGATATCACTGGCAAAGCGGTGCATGATGATATAATCTTCATCGAACGATTGAATGGTTTCATCTACGGAATGGATGATCTCTCCAGGATCGGCATCGGAACTGAACCGGATCGACAGCACCCTGATCCAATCCTGGTAGGCCGATATGACCATGGGCTCTACCTGCCGGGCAGCCGATTCGTAGAGGAAGTCTTTGACTACACCAACCACTTCCAGGGGATCCTCATGCATGATTACCGATTGACCAACAATCTCTTCGGGTCTGCTCCCCAGCATGGTTACTGCTGCTTCGTTCAGGATCACCCCCTTTTTATCGGCAAGTCGATCGGGGTCGAGGAACCTCCCTTGTTCCAGGGTAAACTGGTAAAGGTTGCACAATCCCGGTTGTACCCGGTACTCGGAGATGCTTTTGCTTTTTTCGGGCAACTCGCCATACATCCTGATACCCTGACCACTGTATCCGGCACCGATGGTGTGAAGCGAAGCAGCCACGTTCTCCACACCCCTTATTCCCAGTAGCTTGTCCCTGAGGGCGGGATAATCCTGCACAAGCTGTTCGTTCAGGTTTGAAACCAGCAGGATATTCTCCGGATTGTAGCCGGGAGAGAGGTTTTTCAGGTATCGGATCTGGGTATTGATTCCCAGCAGGTTGATCAGAAGGAAGATGGCAATGGCGATCTGCAGGATGCTAACCACCCTTAGGAGCAATCGTTTGTCCCCGGCCGGGTTTACCATGCCAAGAATCAGCGGGACAGGGGCGGAGCGGCTCAGCAGCAATGCTGGATAGAACCCGGAGACCAGGATGGTGGCCAGGTAGACCGCTGCCAGAACCATGTAGAGCCAGGGCGAACGGATGATCTCCATATAGGATTCCCGCTGCATCACTCTTCCAAATTCCGGTATAAGCAACAGTGACAGCACGGTCCCCGCCAGGAACGCAATGGTAACCACCACTGTTGTTTCAGAATAGAACTGCCGGATCATAACAGGGCGACTGGCACCATTTACCTTTCGGATGCCAATCTCTTTGGAGCGTTTGGCCCCGTTCAGGATGTATAGATTTACAAAGTTGGAGAGTGCCAGGAACATCACGGTGACCACAATCAGCAGCATGATCAGGATATTCTTCATGCTTCCGGGAGGAGTCAGGTCCCACGTTACAACGGTATGCAGGTGCAAGCGCCCCAGCATTTCAGTGCTTGAGGAGAAAGTGGATTCTCCAAAATCGCCGAACCTCTCCTGGAGCAATTGTATGTTCTCACTGCATATAGTGTTTCTAACCGTCTCATGGTCAGCCTTCTCCTCCAACAGGTAATAGGTAAAAAATTCCAATCCTTCGAGATAAAGCAACTGGTCGACCGCCGCCATGGGCATCAGTATATCTAACTGGAAATGGGTATTGGGTGGTACATCCCTTACCACTGCAGTTACGGTATAGGTTTTGCCCTCCATCTCCAGGGCATTCCCAGTGACCTGGGTTGTTCCAAAGATCCGGTGGGCTATCTTTTCGGTCAGGATCACCCCATTGGTCTCCCTGAGTGCCATATCGGGGTTTCCTTCCAGCAGTTCCAGGTCGAATACCCTGAAAAAGTCGGGATCGGCATAGAGCAGCTTTAATCCCTGGTACCTGTTTTCGTTAAGGGTAAGCTCCCGCCGGAATCCCCTGTAAATCTGAACAGTAGCCTCAATGCCCGATACATGTTCAGGGAGTTCTGTATAGGCTTGTCTCAGGTTGATGGGCATGATCTCTTTTTCGCTTCCTTCGATCCAGATGGAGTTGAGCCGGCAAATCCTGTCGACATGGGTGAAGTGCCTGTCATAGCTTAATTCAAAAAGGATGAAAGCGGTGAGCAGGATGGAGGCGGCCAGTCCCAGGGAGAGCCCGGTCATATTGGTGATCAGACTTAAAGAATCGCGTTTAATGATTCTGAATATGTTCTTGAAAGTCAATTTGTTTTCTTGTTCGTTTTACCTGCTGTTGCTGTACTTCACGATCAGTGTGTCGTGCAGATGGTTGTACATCTCCAGTACCGTTTCCATTTTACCCTTGGAGTATTCAGTGAGATATTCCAACGCTTTATCGGGACTCTTCTTGTAGAGAGCAAGCGCTTCACTGTCAACTTTATCACGCTCTGAAAAGAGCTGTTCCTCATAGGGGTCACGCACCTTCCAGAGATCTTTGACAGCCTCCTGCCATTTCAGGTAGAGCATATTGTCTACAAAATCGATGGCCCAGCAAGCCGACTGGTTGCTGTAGGTGGTGGGATCGAAGTTTTTGTAACAATCAGCAGTCTCCCGGGTGCCAGCATAGATGGGCACGTATGGACTGGTATAGGCATTATCGAGGAAGACCCAGTAGATGCCGCCTATGGGATCGGGCAGCCAGCCTCTCAGCTGGGCGATCATACCGTAATATCCCTGTGGTCGCGCCACATTCCGGCGATTGTTGATATCGAGCAGCTCCCGCATATCCCTGCTGGGAAAAGGGGTGGCCAACGGACTCTTCCTGATTCCCCCTTTGCCGTCGGGTACGAACCAGTCGTAATCCTCCGTCATATCATAGATGGTTCCCTCGAAAGTGGAGCGCTGGAAGGCCATTACATCCTGTATGGAGATCTTTCGTTCAGGTTTGACAGAGGTGGGATAGAGAGAGAGCGGCTCCACATACTGGATATACTGGTTATATCCCAGCATATGTCCATCCGCCAGGTTGCGCTTTGGCCAGTCGGCATAACCAGGTGCATAGGTGCTGTAAAAGAGCCACATACGGCTGGTGGCCCACTCGCGGAGCATGGGAGCATAGACCTCCTGCAGGATAAAAGGTTTTGGCCCTTCGGGATTGTACCATTGCCTGTCAATGGCGAACTGCTTGTAGTTGGGTGAAAAGATAAAATTTTCGGGGTCCTTTTCGTCCACCTCCTTGATAATGCTCCAGTTGGCCACCACCAGCGCATGGTCGTCGGGTACCCTTTGAGCTACCCAGATGGCACCCGGTTTCCCGCTCTCAGGATCCCAATCCGGTCCCACACTGAATATGTCGATGATCCAGATCTCTTCGGTATCTCCTACAACCAGGGTCTCCGATTCGCCTGCGCAGGAGGGGAGGAATCCATATTGGCTCATCAATTGACCAATAAATGCGGTGGCTTCGCGGGCCGAGGTATAGCGTTGCAATGCAAAAGCCTGTGCCTGCTCTACGGTCATGATCTGCTTGCAGACCGCCATATCCACCCTCAGCTCTTTGCGCTGACTGGTGGTGCTTTCGGCAATGGCCAGCTGGTGCTCGTTCATATGTGGATAAGCCGAGTGGAAATAGGTGTAGGTCCTTTCCACCTGTGGAATATGTCCCAGAACATCACCAAAATCGTCCAGGGGCCGGTGTATATCCTGGATTCCCCAGTATACCGGTGCCATCTCACCTTTTTTATAGCTTCGGCCATGCACCACCCTGATGCGGTTGTCGGCTCCGCAATCGGTATGTGAAACAATCACCGATCCATCTGCTGAAACCTTTTTACCAACAGCGATTATGGTACAGGGATATACCTCTGTGGCAGCCATTAGTATGGCTGCGATCATTGTTAAATTCTTTAAAGAAACCGGTTTTCTTATCATCTTTTCTGGTGAATTTGTTTAAATTGAAACCCAATTTAGGAAACATTCCTGAATAACCACCACCCTGAAAAGATGGCCCGTTTTCAATTTGAGCTGTCATGATAAAGAATTACCTGCTGATTGCATTTCGCAATGCCCGAAGGAACAAGGCTTACACACTTATTAATCTGCTTGGGTTGGCCATTGGTATTGCCAGCTCCATTATGATCCTGCTATTTGTGGTGGATGAGGTGAGTTTTGACAGGCACAATGAGCATTTCAGGGAGATTTACAGAATCTGTATCAGGGGAAAGATACAGGGCAATGAGGTTGAGGCCGCCCTCTCCAATGCACCCATGGGTGCAACATTAAAAGCCGATTTCCCTGAAGTAGAGGATTTTACACGCCTGTTCACTTTTGACGGGGATCCCAAAGTGACGTACGAGGAGAGGGTGTTTATTGAGGAGAACTTCTACTATGCAGATTCTACTTTTTTCAATGTCTTTTCGGCCCCGGTGCTCTATGGACATCCGGAGGAAATGCTGAACAGGCCCAATACGGTGGTACTTACTGAGGAGACCGCCCGCAAATACTTTGGTAATGAGGATCCTGTGGGAAAATTTTTGCAGGTGGGTCAGCAGGAGGAAAATTTCGAGGTGACCGGGGTTGTCAGGGGGTTTCCTGAGAGTTCGCATTTCCGGTTTAATATGCTTGGATCGATGACCTCCATCTATCTGGCCGATCTTACCCGGTGGCTGGGAAATAATAACTATACCTATATACGTCTACAGAAGGATTTTGATCCGGAGGAGCTTGAACAAAAGTTCCCGGAACTGATCGCGAAGCATATGGGAACAGAGCTGGAAGAGTTCCTCGGATTGACCATGGAGGAGTTTCTGGCAGCTGGCAATACCTATGGTTATTTTCTGGAGCCACTGAAGGATATTCACCTGAAGTCGGATCTGCAGTTTGAGATCAACCCGGGTGGAAGCCGCTCCTCGGTGATCATTTTTTCGGTTATTGCACTGTTCCTGATCCTGATAGCTTCTATCAATTTTATGAACCTGGCCACAGCCAGTGCAGCCAGAAGAGCCACAGAGGTGGGGATCAGGAAAGCAGCCGGGGCAGAGAAAAACCGTCTCATCCAGCAGTTTCTTACCGAATCGTTCCTGATTACTGTACTGGCGCTGATCCTGGCGGTGGTGCTTGTGGAGCTGTTTTTACCCGGTTTCAACAGGATTGCCGGGAAGGGACTTCAGCTGGAGTCCCTGGGCACTCTGCGCCTTATCATTGGCCTGCTGGTTATTGGGGTGTTTGTGGGGTTTGCCTCGGGGAGCTATCCCGCCTTTTTTCTCTCCTCATTCAGACCGGCGGATGTATTGAAGAGCGGGGCCATGCGTGGGGCCAGAGGGGCAACACTACGAAGGATCCTGGTGACCTTCCAGTTTGTGGTGACCATTGTGCTATTCATCTGTACTATGTTGGTAAACAGACAGATGAATCATTTGCGGGCCAAGGACCTGGGATTTAATAAGGAGAACCTGGTGGTGATTGACAGGATCTATGTGCTGGAAGAGCAGATGGAGGCATTTCGCCAGGAGTTGTTGAAAAATCCTTCCATACGGCAGGTTACTATCTCCAGTGCGGTGCCGGGCGGATTGATAGGGGACAACGCCTACCTTCCGGAGGGGGCCGCCACCAATGAAACACATGCCATCAATAACCTCTGGGCCGACTGGTACTTTCAGGATACCTATGAGCTGGAGATGGTGGAGGGAAGATGGTTCCGGGAGGAGAATCCAACGGACTCTTTTGCCCTGATCCTGAGTGAATCGGCCGTAAGGGCACTGAGCTTTGAAGATCCTCTGAACAGACGCCTGTATACCCAGTTTGGCGAGGAAACAAACGATCCACATCCCATCATTGGTGTGGTGAAAGATTTTCATTTTCAGTCGCTGCACCAGGAGATCAGACCCCTTATTATACAGTTTAACAGTGAGAATTATTACCAGATGTCGGTCAGGATCAGCGGTAACAATACTGGAAAGACTCTGGATTATATAGAGGAGATGTGGAACTCTTTCAGGGAGCAGCAGCCTATTCACATGACCTTCCTGGAGGAGGAGCTTGCAGCACTGTATGACAATGAAGAAAAAACGGCTACTATTTTTAACATCTTCTCGGTGCTGGCCATTTTTATTGCAGCGCTTGGACTGTTGGGACTGGCCTCATTCAGTGCAGCACAACGTACCAAAGAGATAGGTATAAGAAAAGCCATGGGGGCATCCATTGCCAGTGTCCTGCTGGCCCTCTCCAGGGAGTACATCTGGCTGATTCTTGTGGCCACTTTGGCTGCGTGGCCCCTGGGTTACTTCTTTATGAAAGAGTGGCTGCAGGATTATCCCTCACGTGTTACCATGGAACCCACAGTCTTTATCCTTAGCTCCCTGATGGCCTTTGTTATTGCCGCGGTAACAGTGCTCCTCCGGGTTTACCACTCTGCCTCCGCCAATCCAGTAAAATCGTTACGATATGAATAATAACTATCAGAAGCTGGCCGATGAACTCGACCGGATCCCCAATGGGTTCCCAAGGACCAAAAGCGGGGTGGAACTCAGACTGCTGGCCAAACTTTTTACCCCTGATGATGCGGCCCTTGCGGCCACGTTAAGCATGGAACCCAAATCACTAACGGAGATTGCTGAAGAGAACAAAATGGAAGAGGTAGAGGCCAAATCGAGGCTTATAGGTATGGTGAAACGGGGCCTCATTGATCTGAAACGTGAGGAAGGCAGGGGATTTGTGTTTCACCTGATCCCTTTCGTGGTGGGATTTTATGAACGTCAGAATGCAAAAATCGATAAAGAATTTGCTGAGTTGTTCGAGCAGTACTATCACGAGCGCTTTCATGAAACCATGCTTTCCCAGCCTTCGGTTCACAGGATCATTCCCCTTGAGAAAGCAATACCTGTGAATATCGATGTGATGCCTTACGAAAAAGCATCTACCTACCTGGACCAGGCACAATCGTGGGGTGTGCTGGATTGCATCTGCCGTGTACAGAAGAAGCTCATAGGTCAGGGGTGTGACCATACGATAAAAAACTGCCTGGTTTTCTCACCCAAACCGGGCGCTTTTCAAAAGTCCGAAGAGATTGAATCCCTTACAAGGGAGGAGGCTCTGGAGATCCTGGCTGAAGCGGACAGGGAAGGACTGGTACACTCCATTAACAATGCCCAGACGGAGGTCTATTATGTCTGTAATTGCTGCACCTGCTCCTGTGGTGTATTGAGAGGGATGGTTGAATATGGAAGTGAAAACTCCATTGCCCGTTCCGATTTCTATGCTGTGGTGGACCCGGATCTCTGCAGTGGATGTGAAGCCTGTTTGGATCGCTGTGCTTTCAATGCAATGGAAATGGTTGATGGTATCTGTGAGGTGGACCGGGCCAGCTGTTACGGGTGCGGTCTCTGCATCAGCACCTGTGAAACCGAAGCGCTATCGCTGATCAGGAAAAGCCCTGAAGAGCTAACCCCGCCACCTGTTGATGATGAAGCATGGCGGAGGGTTCGGGCTGCATCCCGAAACAATTGAGTTATGTTCAGAAACTACCTCCTGGTCACCTTCCGGAACCTGTATAATAACAAGGTTTATGCCCTGATCAATATTTTGGGTCTGGGTATGGCACTTGCAATCTGTATCGTGGCCTACTTTAACCACATGTTCGGATATGATTTTGACCGCGGACATGAAAACTTTGAAGAGATATACAGGGTTACCTCCAACCGTCAGATGCAGGATCGGGAACAGGAGTTCGGCATTGTTCCGGCCCCGCTTGGACCGGAGATCAAAAAGAATCTTCCGGCTGTGAAAAAAGCAGCCAGGATAATGCGCTCCTATACACCGGTGAAGGTGGGGATTGAAAATTTCAACCGGCAGGTATCCTATGTGGACCCGGATTTCCTGGATATTTTTACCCTCCATATGGTAGCCGGTAACAAGCAGGGCCTTCTGGATCCCAACAATGTACTGATCTCGGAGGAGATGGCCACAGCCCTGTACGGGAAGGATGAGGCAATCGGAGAGCCGATCACCATCTTTAATGATGACAACCAGGAGTTTACCTATACCGTAACCGGAGTATTCAGGGATCTGCCCCAGAATTCCAGCTTCCGTATTGATATCCTGACCCATATTCAGAATTTTCTGACCATGTGGCAAGTAGAGGATACTGATTGGTCGATGTTTGCCAGGGTGCTGTTTTTGCAGGTTTCTGATCAGGATGCCCTCCCCATGGTGCAACAGGGGTTGGATAAATATATTCCCGTCCAGAACAGAGCCAATGAGAGCTTCATCATCACTGGTTTTAACATCGTACCTCTTGAGGAGGTCAATAAGAGAGCGATGGAGACCTGGAGCAACAGCCTCTATCCCGGTTTGCATCCGGCAGCTGTGCTGGTACCGTTGATGATGTCCCTTACCATGCTGTTGATTGCCAGCTTCAATTTTGCCAATACAGCCATTGCCTCGGCCGGAAAGCGGCTGATGGAGATCGGGATACGGAAGATGGTGGGAGGCAAAAAAAAACAGCTTTTGGTGCAGTTTCTTATAGAGAACTATATCATATGCTTCCTGGCCATGCTGGTGGGCATCGCAGGAGCTACGATCCTGGTTCCTGCTTACGGCAGTATGTGGGAGTACATGACCCTGACCCTCTCTTTTTCCCAGTATCCCGGTTTCTGGATCTTCCTGTTGTTGCTCCTGTTGTTCACCGGTTTTGTGGCCGGTGCATATCCTGCACTCTATATCAGCTCGTTCAGGCCGTTGAAGATACTACAATCAAGAACCAGGCTGGGGAAGGGGGGACCGCTTGCCAAAGGGCTTCTGGGATTCCAGTTTACCATCTCGGTGCTGGCCATCGTTTCAGGGATCATCTTCTCCATGAACGCTGTTTTCCAGGAGACGGTGGACCTGGGCTATGCCCGTAAGGAACTGATTGTTGTGAGAATTCAGCCAAAAAGTTTCACCTCTTTTTATGAAACCATTACCCGGCATCCCCGGATCGTGGCTGCCGCAGGAGCACAGGAGCATATTGGTTACGGCTGGTACAGGCGATCCATCGAAGATGAGGACCAGGAGATGGAGGTGAATGTGATGGATGTGGGACCCAGGTACCTTCAGACCATGGGCCTGACCCTGCTGGATGGCAGGGTTTTTCACCCGGACAGGGTGGATGCGGACCGGGGTGTCTCTATCGTAGTGAACCAGATGATGGCGGATGCTTTTGGTTGGGAGCAACCAGTGGGCAGGCAGGTGCGCATGAATGACACCATCATGTACAGGGTCATGGGGGTGGTAAAGGACTTCTATCTCGGTGGGATGTGGACGAAAATTGAACCTACGATGATGAAACTACCCATGGAGGACAACTACTATGGAATTGTAGTCAGGGCCGAAAGCAGTGACCTGCCCGAGGTTCTGGAGTACCTGAGAGAGACCTGGATCAAAATGCTTCCCAACTATCCATTTGAAGGGATGTACCAGGAGGATACCCTGGAAGAGGAGAAAGCGATCAACCGCAGCATCAAGCAGATCTATCTTTTCCTGGCCATTGTGGCCACTATTCTTTCCATGATCGGATTGTATACCTTGATATCCCTGAGTATCCTGAACCGAACCAAGGAGATAGGTATAAGGAAGGTGATGGGATCGCCGGTGCCACGCATCTGGCTGGTGCTCAGTAAGGGATTCCTGATCAACCTGGCCATTTCCAGCGTGATCGGATGTGTGGGAGGCTACTACCTGTCGCTGATGATGCTGGACAGTATATGGGAACACTGGCTCGATTTCACCGCAGGGATCTACATTTACTCAGTGCTGATCATTCTGACCATCACTGCAGCTACCATTACAGGGAAGATTTACCAGGCTGCCCAGCAAAATCCGGTCAGCTGTCTGAGGTACGAATAATCATTTGTTATTATCGCCCCTGGTGGTTTCTGTACCTTGGGTGTTCAGGGGCCTCTTCTGAATAGAGTTTCCCTTCCATCGCATTCCCCCGGTAATCCCTGCTGGCATCATAATAGGAATCTGACAAATCAATCTTCGATATCAGCACTCCTGGCTGGTCAGGTGGAAGTGTATGCCTGATCAGTCCATCCGGAGTAATGAAATGACATGGCCAGCTGCTGGCTGCGGATGAATTGGTCAGGGAGATATAAAAATGGTTGGTTGGTGCCCGTGTCTGGGCTGTGACAGGCATAATTTTCGGGTGTATCCCACCCGGTTTCTGTCGTGCATTGTAAAAAGATTGAAAGATGAGATCCACATCCTGTTTTTTATATTCCCGGTAGAGTTCCGGAAACCTCACATCGAAACATATCACAAGCCCACATTTTATCCCGTTGATATTGAACTTCACAAAGTGATTGCCGGCAGAGAAATATTTCAGATCACCTTTGGTACAGAACCTCTTATCATACCTGTCGATGATCTTACCGGAAGGAGTGATAACATACAGGCTGTTGAGGGGCTTGAGTGTGTCTGACAGTTCATGAATGGAACCAAGGAGCACCCACATGTCTAATTTTCGGGCAAGGTCTGTGATTGAATCGGTATAGTGATGCAGCATTCTCCATTGAAACCCCTCCATGGTTTTCATATCAACTCCCGGGTAACCTGAAAGCGCGCATTCCGGGAAATGGGCCAGAGAGGCTCCCAGTGCATGCGCTTCTTCCATCTGATACATGATCCATTTTGCATTGCCCATAATATCATTGGAAACAGGGAACTGACAGGAGGCTATGATAAGTACTTTACCCTCCTCCTCTGACGATCTCATTTGTCCTGCAAGCGGAAAAGAAATCATGGTGAACAGTAGCATGGAAATGCAGATGCTGCTGCGGGTTTTATCTCTTTTTCTATTCATGGAATCAGCATTAAATATAATAGCAGTCAATTATTTAGAATTTCCTGTATCATTTATAACCATTATGACGTCATAAGGATGAACCGCTTCAGTTATCATTCTCCTGGATGTGAAAAAGTATGAATTATTCTTGAATTATAAGTAATTATTTTATTATGATTAAAAGCTACATCCTGGTTGCACTTCGAAATCTCTGGAGAAACAGGGGATATGCATCCTTAAATATTTTTGGGCTGGCCCTTGGGCTGGCCACCAGCATCTTCATTTTCCTCTACGTATTTAACGAGCTCTCCTATGACCGGTTCCATGAGAAATCTGACAGGATCCATAAAGCCTGGGTCTCTGGAATGATGCCAACCGGCGAAATGCATGATGCGGTTACTGCAGGCCCCATGGCTGCGGCATTGCTAGCTGATTACCCTGAAGTTGAACAGGTTGTCAGGATCAGGCAGTTGGGCGGATGGCTGGTACGAAACGGCGACCGTCTGTACACTGAGACGGAACAGGATTTCATGTTCGCCGATTCTACGTTCTTTGATCTCTTCAGCTTTGAGTTGCTGAAAGGCGATCCAAGGACTTGCCTGAAAGAACCCCGGAGCATTGTGCTTTCCGAGGAGTATGCAAAGAAGTATTTTGGGGATGAGGACCCCATAGGCAGAACACTTAAAATTGAACAGGATACCAATGTTTCAGTGATCACAGGCGTGATGCAGGATTTCCCCGAAAATTCCCACTTCCACTGTAAAATGTTAGGATCCCTGAGTACCTACCCGGAAAGCGGGGACGCACTTAATTGGGTCAATCAGAACTATCATACTTACATAGTGCTGAGAGAAGGTACAGATGTGGAGGCTTTTGAAGCAAGCCTTTACGATATGGTGGTCAAATATGTTGGACCCATTGTTCAACAGGCCATGGGGATCGACCTGGAACAATTCGAAGCTGCCGGTAATTCATATGGATACAGGCTGATGGACCTGACAGATATACACCTCCACTCGAACCTGCGTTATGATATTGAACCGCCAGGGAATCCGCTTTATGTATACCTTTTCCTGGTGGCAGCGATACTGATCCTGGTGATTGCCGGGATCAATTTTATGAACCTGGCCACCGCTCAGTCCTCCAGTCGCTCCAGGGAAGTGGGCTTGCGGAAAGTGGTAGGCTCCAGGAAATCCCAGTTGATCACACAGTTCCTTACTGAATCGGTTGTGCTGAGCCTGTTCTCCCTGGTGGTGGCCGTTCTCCTTGTATACCTGTTATTGCCGGGTTATAATAACCTGATCCGGATAGACCTTGATTTCAATCTTTTCAGTCGCTCCTGGATATTGCCACTGCTGGTTCTGTTTGCCATTCTGATAGGTATCCTCTCGGGTGGTTACCCGGCTTTTGTGCTGGCCTCATTCAGACCCTCAGCGGTACTCAGTTCAAATAAAAGCTCCGGAAGCAGCAAAAGCTTACTGAGAAATATGCTGATTGTGTTGCAGTTTACAACAACGATCATTATTCTTCTGGGTACCGTGGTGGTCAACCGTCAGCTGACCTTTATGCAGAAGAAAGATCCCGGTTTCGAAAAAGAAAATGTACTGGTGGTCCACCGCTCAGATGTCCTCGGGCAGCAGATTGATGCATTTAAGGAGGAGATCACGGCTCATTCCAACGTGATCAGTGCGGCCAATTCAACCCATATACCTTCGGGTGGCTATTGGGGGAATGCACACTGGCTCGAAGGACGTGGCCGGGATGATATCTTTACCCTGGCCATGTACCGTACCAGTTATGATTTTGAGAAAGCACTTAATCTTGAGCTGGTTCAGGGCAGGTTCTTCAGCCGGGATATGCCAACGGACTCAACTGGCGTGGTAGTCAATGAAGCTGCTCTGAAAGTTCTGGGGATTGAGGATCCCCTGAATACCAGGTTTGTCCAGCCAAGCTATGTGGGTAACGAGGATGAATTTATGCCCATTATTGGCGTGGTAAAGGATTTCCATTTTGAGTCGATGCAGAGTGAAATTCGTCCCTTGGCCATCCACTTTATGCCTGGCAACTTTGAGGGCAAAATCATCATTAAGCTTGGGAATGGAAACAGGCGAGAGACCATTGATTTTATCCAGGACAAATGGGAGCGCATCACCGCTGAGCATCCTTTTGAATACAGCTGGCTGGACGAGGAGTTCGGGAAAATGTTCGACGATGAGACAAAGACAGGTCAGTTGCTGGCGATCTTTTCCATACTCTCTATTTTTGTTACCTGTCTAGGTCTGCTTGGACTGATTTCATTTGCCACCGCTCAGCGGACAAAAGAGATAGGAATACGGAAAATTATGGGCGCCTCCATACAGGTGGTGATGAAACTGTTGTCCAGGGAGATAACACTTCTATTGGGGATATCTGCCGCACTATCCATCCCTGCCTTCTTTGGTGTAAGGGCATGGCTTCAGAAATTTGCTTATCACTTAAACTTTCAGTGGGGCCTCTACATCCTGGTCCTGGTTCTTGTTGCCCTGTTTGTACTTATACTTGCTTTGCTGACTGTAAGCTTCCATTCCTACCGTGCCGCCACAGCCAACCCGGTCGAGTCTTTACGATATGAATAAGATTAGTTAATTGCTGTGAGCCAGATTGGAATAAAAACAGCCACAAGCACTGCGATCCCGATCTGCCTGTAATAGTTGGTGACAAACAAACCGGTTAGTACAAGCAGATCATCGGGGTCCTGGTATTCAATGGTCCCTTTCGAAAATCCACCTGCAAACTTCATATGGATACCCTGATCATTAAACAGGCTCCACCTGGTCTGCCATGTGTTGTTATACTTCCAGTAGATGGTACGATCGGTGAGGCGGATGGTGGCTTTGCTCATCCATGAGTTGTATGAGATGGTCCCGATTTCCAGGCCGGTATCTTTATCGATAATCCGGGTCTCCTGCTTGAACAGACCTTTTGTTTTGAAACGGTATCTCTTTTGGCGGATCGTACCATCGGATGTC
>JAGLTY010000050.1 GCA_023135025.1 Bacteroidales bacterium
TGATCGCAAGAAATTTCCTGATCCAGAGGGAATGATCGATACCATCCACGCATACAACATGCATATGATGATTTCAGTCTGGCCAAATTTCGCCTTAAAAACTGAGGTGTTTAAAGAGATGGACTCAAAGGGCTTTATCATCAAAGGAGATGACGGGAAATCGCGCGGATTGTATGATGCTTACAACAAAGATGCCCGGGATTTGTACTGGGACTGGCTCAACAAAAATATGTTTTCAATGGGTATGGATGCATGGTGGATGGATGCCACTGAACCCGAAATAGCAGGGGCATCCACACCGGATGAAATCGCAGAAAACCTGGGGAATTATGGATACAATGCACTTGGAACGATGGCACGGTATCTAAATCCGTTCTCACTAATGTCATCCAGGGGAGTCTATGAAAATCAGCGCAAAGTAACTGATGAGAAACGGGTTTACATTCTGACACGTTCTGCTTTTGCCGGACAGCAAAGGTATGGAGCTGTAACCTGGTCGGGTGATATCCACGCACAATGGGATGTGTTCCGGAACCAGATATCTGCAGGCCTGAATTTTTGTATGGCAGGTATCCCCTACTGGACCACCGATATTGGAGCTTTTATCCCGGATAATCCGCTGGGTAACAGAGATGATGCATACCGTGAATTATATCTAAGATGGTTCCAGTTTGGAGCCTTTAACCCGATGTTTCGATCCCATGGCTCTGGCACTGCACGTGAGATATGGAATTTTGGAGGAGAAGATTCCTGGACCTATGAACCATTGAAGAAGTTTGATAACCTTCGTTATCGATTGCTCCCGTACATCTATTCAATGGCATGGCAGGTAACAGACAATGACTATACCATGATGCGTGGTCTTCCTTTTGATTTCAGGGATGATCCGAAGGTTTACAATATTGAAAATGAATATATGTTCGGCCCTGCCTTTCTGGTTACTCCGGTAACGGAAAAGATCTATTTTGAAAAAAACTATGTGGGGAAGACCATTCCACCCTCAAACATTTTTGATGCAAACAGCATTCAGGGAAGATTGACAACAGAGTTTTACAACGGAATCAACTTTGACACGCTCAAAGCAACAGGAGAAAGAGCAGATCTTGATATTGACTGGAATGACGGAACCTCCCGACCGGAAGAGGTGAGCCAGTATCACTACAGCGTACGTCTGACAGGCGAACTGCTTGCTGAAGAGAGCGGCAAGTATACCATAGTTACCACTTCCAATGATGGCATCCGGGTTTGGATAGGAGATTCGCTGGTTATTGACAACTGGACCGGACACGGAGTAACCATAAATACCAATGATATTGAACTGGAAGCTGGTAAACGATACAAGCTCAGAATGGAGTATTTTCAATTACTTGGGGTTTCTGTCTCAAAGCTGGCATGGGTGCTACCGGGTGAGCGTGCAAAACTGGAGGCCAAGGAGATGCCTGCAATAAAATCAGTTGATGTCTATTTACCAGAAGGGGGAAATTGGTTTGATTTCTGGAGAGGTGATACTTTTTCAGGAGGAGCAACAGTTAAAGTTCCGGCTCCCATCGACGAAATGCCTTTAATGGTAAAGGCAGGATCTATCATTCCCATGGGACCCTATTTACAATACGCAGATGAAAAGCCTGCCGATCCAATTGAGCTGAGGGTATACACAGGAGCTGATACAGAGTTTTTGCTCTATGAAGATGAGAATGATAACTACAATTATGAAAAAGGAGTCTACGCTACAATCCCCATTCAATGGAATGAGGAACAGCAGAATTTAACCATAGGCCGGCGAAAGGGTAAATTTCCCGGAATGCTGAAGGAACGCACATTCAATATAGTCTGGGTCAGGGAAGGACATGGCACTGGTGTTGAACCAGCCGGTGATCCTGACCACACGATCACATATAGTGGAAAACAGATTGTGATACAAAAAGGTAACTAACATAAGTTTGGTGGAACAAAACTATCCACATGGTAACTGAACGCAGTTGGAGGTCTGCTGGCATGAAAAAGATTATTGCTCTGGTATTTACAATGTTGACTTTTGCAGGCCCTGGTATGCTTGTGAATGCTATACAAAATATCGATCAGGAATATCCTCTGGGGAAACCCGGTCTCAAGTTAACCTATAGTTCTAAAGTGAATGAACTGCCCGGATCGGTGGTCAGGGAATTTGAATTAACAGTTGGTGCTGTTGAAATAAAAAATGGTATCCAGTATCAATGGCTTCAATTGAATGCTGAAAAAGAGAACAAGCAGACATTTACCATTTGGATACTAGCTTCAAATTACCCTTCGGAGTCTGTAGAAATCGCGCAGGACAATATTTCACGATATATAATTTCAGGGAATGATTCCGGGCCCGTTGAATATGTGTACCAAAACCATGGAACATCCATTCTCCCGGCAACAGGAGCCTGGAAGTATCTTTTGCCGAGAACTGAATCTTCAACTGACCCTGTCCGTTCGCTGGAGAATAAGGTTAACTACTTAGGACACGAATATGTTCTTGACAGTCAGGAGCAATCGGGTGTTCCGTCTCCTCCCGGTGAACCCACTGTTGTCAATCTGAATCCTGAAGTTATGATTGGAGTTCCTCACAATACAAGGCTGAAAGATGAGACCAGAAGATGGGATGATTCCGATTATGAATATATAAAACTGACAAAAGAAGATTATTTTGAAATGATTGAAGCCGGAATAAATTGTTTTCGTGCTGATCCTGTACAGGTAAAGTGGATTGAAACAGAAGACGTCTATTATTGGGGAATCGGCGGGCCAAATGTTGCATATCCTGAGTGTTTATATAAGAGCAATTACATTGGGCCTGCCCTGTTTCTTGATGAACCGATGGTTGGCACACGAGATCATGTGATCAGGCCAAAACTCAGAGAGGACCCGGATCTTGCTAAAACCCTCACTCCCTTAAAAGTCTTTGAAGAATTCAAAAAAGTATTTCATGAAAAGAAGTATGAGGAAGGACCAACTCATTTACTCAAAGAATTGGATAAGCGGGAAGATGTTGATATTGGCAATATAAAATTCTTACAGCAGAATATGTACACCTGGGAGACCATGGTGAGTTCTGCGATCTACCAATTGTCAGAAGGTGATGGAGCACCCCCTGATGCTATGGTTTTTGAACCGCCTGGCAGAGTTGGAACAAGAAGAATATTGCCGGAACTGAATATGGTCTTTGATTGTCAGATCCCTGCTGATGAGCCCGGAAATTTCACAGGAATAATTTATGGTTTTTTAAGAGGTGCCGCGCGGGTTACAGGTAAGAACTGGGGAATGAGTGTTTATGGTCAAATGCTCCGGTCTGATGCATTCTGGTACATGACCCACGCCTACGATCTGGGTGCCACTCATTTCTTTTTCTGGGATACCCACAGACTCGCTGCTGTTCCGTACAATGAATATCTTGCATTAACCAGGAACCTGCGGTCACATGCGGAAAGCTTTCCGGATCGAAATTTGGAAAAACTCAAATTCGCTGCAGAAGTGGCAATTCTAATCCCTGAATTTTATAATCTCGGACATGTGTCCATGGGTATTGGGAATATCAGCGCTCTTCCGGCGCTGAATATGGAACGCATAAACAGTCAGGGTGTTAAATACCGGGATGTGATGAGTAATTTTCTTGTGGAAGTTGAACGCTGTATTCGCCTTGGTGTGGGGTATGATCTGTTCTGGGATCTGGAAAATTTAGAATTGAGCGATTACCGTGAGATAGTCAATATCAGAGAAGACGGGAAAATAGAGATCACAAAAAACGGGGAAAGCAGACTTTTGGATTCCGCCCGGATACCTGAACGTCCCGATGGTGATCCGCCTCAACTTGCTGTAGAGGTAATATCCGCAAACAGTAAACCTCCTTTCGCCATTACTGCCCGTGCAAAAGTGACCGAAGGATCTGCGCCGGTTTATTATACGCTGGGCGCCGATAAAAACGGAATTTATAATAACCAGTATGTGCTATGGGAATTGTTTGGGCCGGAAGAGGAAGATCATTCAAAATTATGGGCTGAAAGATGGGACGTTTCTATTTCGGATGAGAATAATTCTGCCGAAGTTGAGATCAAATTTAGTATTGATAAACCTGGTAGTTACCTTCTGCGGGCTGCTACCACTGATGTGGCCGGCAGAAGCAGCGTGGTTTGGAAAAATATTAAAATGGAATTATGAAAACCAATTTTAAGCGGATGAAAAGACATTTTGTTAAAACACTTATTTCAGGATTTATTACAGCCTTCCTGCTGGCTGCTTGTACAACTCAACCTGAAACCAGATCGAATCTCCAATATGTTGATCCACATATAGGCGGGATGGGACACCTGCTCCACCCTACTCGTCCCAATGTGCAACTTCCAAACCAGATGGTCCGGATGCATCCCCTCCGGACCGACTATCTGGATGACCAGATCAGCTTTTTTCCCCTGACCATCATATCGCACCGGAAAGGAGAACTTTTTGGCATCATGCCTTACGCATGTTCGGCAGATGATGAAAAGTGGAGGAACCGACAAATGTATGATCACGACCTTGAAACTGTAGACCCATACTACTATTCAACTTACTTTATTGATTCGGACATCCGGACGGAATTCACTCCAGGCAGTAAAACCGGGTATTATAAGTTCACCTTCCCTGAAAACAGTAACAAACTGGTAAAGCTTCAAATCAACCAGGGTGGCGAATGGTATATCGTTTCAGGGAATACCGTTTCAGGAGAAGAGGTTTTTATGGGCATGAAGGCTTACGTCTATGGCGAATTCAATATGTCAGGGAGTGGAACCCTGAATCAGCAGACCCGTGTCAACACCAGGAAAAATACAAGCAATTTAGAACCAGTGGCCCTGTTTGAATTCCCCACAGAGGGAGGTCAGCTCATCGAATTCAAATATGGGATCTCTTTCATCAGTGCAGAGCAGGCCAAAGCCAACCTTGAAGGTGAGATTCCAGGATGGGATTTTGATCTCTTGAAAGACCAGGGGGAAAAGGTATGGGCTGAAAAACTCGGAGCGATCCAGGTAAAAGGAGGCACCGATGCCCAACGCCGGACTTTCTACACATCCCTGTATCGCTGCTACGAACGTATGGTGAATATTAACGAGGATGGCAGGTATTATAGCGCTTATGACCATCAGGTACATAAAAGTGATCGTGACTTCTATGTGGACGACTGGGTCTGGGATACTTATCTGGCCCAGCACCCGCTTCGCATGCTACTTGATCCTCAGGAAGAATCAGATATGCTGCAATCTTACATCAGGATGTACGAACAATATGGGTGGATGCCTCAATTCCCCCTGCTTTACAAAGATGACCCGGCGATGCACGGTTTCCACTCAACCATTGTATTTCTGGACGCCTGGAGAAAAGGTGTCCGCGAATACAATGTTGAGACTGCATATGAAGGAATGAAGAAGAATGCCCTTGAGGCAACCATGCTTCCCTGGCGAAATGGCCCCAAAACAACGCTTGATCATTTCTACCGCGAAAATGGATTTTACCCGGCACTTGGACCTGGCGAAAAAGAGAGTGTTGAGGAGGTTCATAGATTTGAGCGACGCCAGAGCGTGGCCATTACCCTGGCACACAGTTACGATGATTGGGCCCTGGCTGAATTGGCCCGGGAAATGGGAAATACGGAGGATTATGAGTATTTCATTTCCGAGGCAGCAAACTACCGCAATTTATACCGTGCTGACAAAAAACTGATGTGGCCAAAAAATGCCGAAGGGAAATGGATAGACATTGACCCTAAATTCGACGGTGGACCGGGAGGGCGTGATTATTACGATGAAAACAACGGCTATACTTATGCCTGGCAGGCCCAGCATGATATTCACGGATTAATAGATCTAATGGGCGGACCTGAAGACTTCACAGCAAACCTGGACCAACTGTTCCGGGAGGATCTGGGAAGAACAAAATACCAGTTCTGGGCAAAATTTGCAGATGCCACCGGATTGGTGGGCCAGTTCTCCATGGGAAATGAACCGAGCTTCCATATACCCTATCTCTACAACTATGCCGGGGAACCCTGGAAAACACAAAAACGCATTCGATTTCTGCTTGATGTCTGGTTCCAGGACAATATCTTCGGAATACCCGGCGATGAGGACGGGGGAGGCATGACCGCCTTTGTGGTTTTCTCTTCAATGGGTTTTTACCCTGTAACTCCCGGACTACCTATCTACAATATAGGCAGTCCCGTTTTTGAAGAGGTTGCAATAAACCTGGACAATGGCAATACCTTTACCATTGTGGCAAATGAATGCTCAAAGGTGAATAAGTACATCCGGTCGGCACGCCTGAATGGTGAAACTTTAGATCGCCCATGGTTCACCCATGAGGATATCCTTGGAGGCAGCACCCTCGAACTGGAGATGGGCCCAACCCCCAATAAAGAGTGGGGCACTTCACCCGGGGCAGCACCACCTTCTATGATAGATGAATCGTCCATGTCAAAATAACTCCTAAACATTACATCACGATGAAACTTAATAAACTCACACTCATACCAATAACCATCGCACTCCTTGGACTCTTAAACACCGCCTGCGAGCAATCCGGGGAACCTGTTGATTATGTAGACCCGTTTATCGGAACAGATTTTTTTGCACATATGTTTCCAGGGCCCGGATTACCCTTTGGAATGGTGCATCTCAGCCCGGATGTATATACCAAAGGATGGACATATGCCTCCGGCTACCAGTATGCCGACAACTCCATTATGGGTTTTAGCCATACCCATTACAGTGGGGTGGGGATGGTGGCCAAGGGTGACCTCTTAATCATGCCTACAGTGGGACAAAAACTCCAGGTCACACCCGGTTCCAGGGAGAATCCCGATGAAGGGTACCGTTCGCGGTTTGACCATGCCGATGAAACGGCCTCACCCGGGTACTACTCCGTTCATCTCAAAGATTACGATATAGAGGCTGAATTAACGGTCACAAAAAGGGCAGGGATGCACAGGTATACCTTCCCCGAATCGGAGGATTCACATATACTGATTGACCTGGGTCACATTATCGGAGATGCCCCATCCGGAAAATCACATCTGGAATTTGTAAATAATAATACCATTGAAGGATATAAGCTATCCCAGGAAGCCACCCTCTATTTTGTGGCTGAGTTCAGCAAGCCATTTGCAGCTTATGGGACCTGGGATGGAGGTTACGCTACCCCTGAGTCAGGTGCTAGTCTCTTCCCCTACAAATCTGCAGAATCTGGAAGCAATATCGGAGCATTTGTAAACTATCGCACCCACTCCAATGAAATTATTCTGGTAAAAGTCGGGCTCTCCTATGTGAGCGTGGAAGGAGCCCGCAACAACCTTAAGGCCGAAATTCCCGGATGGGATTTTGACCGTGTAAAAACAGATGCTAAGAATATCTGGAACAGAGAACTGAAAAAAATCGAGATAGCCGGAGGAACCGAAGATCAAAAGCAGATATTCTATACCGCGCTCTACCACTCCCTGCTGGCTCAGGGAATCTCTTCCGATGTGGATGGAAAATATTTTGGGATGGATGGGAAAGTCTATGTGGCTGAGGATTACGATTTTTTTCCTTCGTTCCTCTGCTGGGATACCTACCGTTCCGAGCATCCACTGATGACTTTAGTAGAACCTGAGCATGTAAATGATATGATTAAATCAATCGTCTCAAAAACAAAACATTACGGATGGTTGCCGGCTCAGCATCACCGCAATGTATTTGGACAGGGAATGGTGGGTGATCACCTGGTTCCGATTATTGTGGATGCCTATATGAAAGGCTTCAGGGATTATGATGTGGATTTCATTTATGAGGCCATGCGGGAAAAGGCCACTGGGCTCCCCCCTTCTCCCCTTCCTGAATCTGCCGGCAGGTCCGGATTACAATATTACATGGAGCTGGGTTATGCTCCGGTAGATAAAGTAACTGAATCGGTGCCGAACACACTGGAACTGGCCTACAACGATTGGTGCATTGCGCAGATGGCTCAAGAACTGGGAAGGGAGGCTGACTACGAACTTTTCATGCAAAGGGCACATAATTATTTGAACCTGTTTGATCCAGCCACCCAATTTATGCGCCCCAGAAACCAGGATGGCTCCTGGCTTAAGTCCTGCGAAAACCGGCCGGCTGAAATCATCAAATTTGGCGATCACACCTCCTATGATTGCTTCGATCCTCTCCTGGTAGGAAGACGACCCAACCGATACTTTACCGAGTCCAATGCCTGGCAATATATCTGGTCGGTGCAGCATGACATCAACGGGTTGGTTGATCTTTTTGGAACTACTTCTGCATTTGTCTCAAAGCTCGATTCTCTCTTTACTATGAGTCCTGAGATCAGTAAGCCGAAATATGTAGGAGTAGTCGGTACCATCGGACAATATGTACATGGAAATCAACCTTCTCATCATGTGGCCTATCTCTACAACTATGTGGGCATGCCCTGGAAGACCCAGGAAAAAGTTCGCGAGGTCATGGAGCTGTACAGGACCGGACCGGGTGGACTTTGCGGCAATGAAGATATGGGCTCCCTCTCCTCCTGGTATGTGCTGAGTGCCCTGGGAATCTATCCTGTATCTCCGGGTCAGAATGTTTATGTCATTGGATCACCGCTTTTTGAAAAAGCGACAATCAAACTGAGCAGCCCTTACGATGACGGGGAGTTCACCATTCAGGCCAATCATGTGTCGACGGTCAATAAATACATCCAGTCGGCAACTCTGAATGGTGAATCAATGAGCAAAACCTGGATCTCACACGAAGAGATCATTCAGGGTGGAACACTTGTTTTTGAAATGGGACCGGAACCTAATCTGGATTGGGGCAGCAATGCGGCAGATATTCCGCCATCCATGACACGTTAAAAAACCGTGCAAAATCTCTAAAATAACAGAAGCAATTAAGGTTGAATTGGTGGTTCTTTGTAAAATATTATCTAAAAAGCACCACGTATGCTTTCAGGTATAGATTATTTTGTTGTTATCGCATATATCACCGGGATCATGCTCCTGGGCATTTACTTCAGGAGGTATATTGCGACTTCTGAGGACTATTTTTTAGGAGGCAGGAGTTTACCTTTCTGGGCCATCGGTATGTCCATTGTTGTGTCAGATATTGGCGCTATGGATTTTGTAGGGGTTTCGGGACAGGCATACCGGTACGGAATTTCAGTAGGAAACTTTGACTGGATCGGATCGGTGCCAGCCATGTTGCTTGCTGCATTTATCTTTATCCCATACTTCTGGCGGGGAGGGATGTATACCATTCCCGAATACCTGGGAAGAAGATACAATCGCCATGTTCGCACAATTGCCTCTCTGACATGGATCACATTTTTCGCAGTTGACCTGGGTGTTCTCTTCTGGGCCAGTGCAGTACTCCTTAATGTTCTTATGGGATGGCCTGTCTGGCTCTCAATTATGCTAACAGCAAGCGTTGTTGGTTTGTATACATATTTCGGGGGGATTACAGCGGTTGTGATGACTGATGTTGTTCAGCTGGTTATTATGTTTGTAGGTGGATTAACCCTGACTTTTTTAGGCTTTCACGCGGTTGGGGGCTGGGAAGGAATGGTTGATAAAATAAGTGCCATGGGACCGGAATATCGAAGTCATTTCGATCTGATCCAGCCATCCGATACCAAAACACCATTCCCCTGGACCGGCATTCTGTTCGGACTTACTTTTGTGATGGCCAATGCTTATATGATCGGGAACCAGACCATAGTCCAGAGGTGCCTGACTGCTAAAAATGAATGGCATGCAA
>JAGLTY010000051.1 GCA_023135025.1 Bacteroidales bacterium
CCGGAACATCTTCCAGGATCAGGAGCGGAATATTGAAAGCGTCACAAAACCTGATAAAACGGGCCCCCTTGTTGGAGGAGTTTATATCGAGTGTTCCTGCCAGTACTTTAGGCTGGTTGACCACCATACCTATAACCTTTCCATCAAGTCTTCCAAAACCGATCACTATGTTCTGTGCATAGTTCTCTGAGATCTCATAAAAAGAACGTTTGTCCACAACCAGCCTGATGATATCTTTTACATTGTATGGTTTATTAGGGTCGTCCGGCACAATATCCCTCAGTTTCTCTTCCACATCCTCTGTTTCATTGACCGACAACTCCACCTCGGGTGAATTTTCCATGTTGTTTGAGGGAAGATAGGCAAGCAGCTGGCGGACACCCATCAGGGTATTCTCTTCATCCGGGTAGACCAGGTGTGCCACGCCGCTTTTCTTGGAGTGGACCCCTGCACCGCCCAGATCATTCAAAGATACATCCTCATTCAGCACCTCTTTAACCACATTGGGACCGGTTACAAACATATAGCTTGTCTGATCGGTCATAAACACAAAGTCGGTGATCGCAGGAGAGTAAACAGCTCCACCCGCTGCAGGGCCCATAATTACTGAGATCTGTGGAATGACACCTGACGATTGAACATTCCTGTGGAAGATGCCTGCATACCCGGCGAGACTTGCGACACCCTCCTGGATACGTGCTCCTCCCGAATCGATGAGCCCTATCATGGGAGCCCCCATCTTCAGAGCCATATCCTGGATCTTCATGATCTTGGCTGCATGAACCGTACCCAGTGAGCCACCCATTACGGTGAAATCCTGTGCGTAGGCAAAGGTAAGCCTGCCCCGTATCAGCCCGTGACCAATGATGACTCCATCTCCGTAAGCCTGCTGGACCTTTCCGAATCCGGTATCGGTTTTATCAGGGGTCACAAAGGCATCAACCTCTTCAAATGTATCTTCGTCAAACAGGATATCAAGTCTCTCCCAGGCGGTTAATTTACCTTTGGAGTGTTGCTTCGCTTTTATCCTGGCATCGTGCTGGTCATTGTGTGCCTGTTGCCTTTCCAGGAAACGGGTAAAGTTTTTTCCTTTCACATCCATGCTACAATTCTTTATGCATAAATAGAACCAATGAGGGTGAAAAAAGTTTTCCGGTATTTTTCCTCACGAGTGTAAAACTAAAAATAAATATTAATTATGGAGCATACTTTTCTAATCTATGGTTCTTCGGTCAGATACAGAGGCCGGTGCGGTTAACTGCCCGGGGATACAAGACCAGTTAAGGTCGGTATGGGGTTTGAGGGTATCCTGTTGCCTGAGATACTCCATCAGATAAAAACGGAGGTCACGGTCGGTGGACCAGGAGATACGGCTTACCAGTTCCTCTTTCGGGATTCCGGCACCGGCGGTAAGATGTCCGCCACCCCCGTTTCCACGGTAAGAGTTCACGGCCACACTGTAAGTGGTGGTTTCCTTAAATGGGGTTCCATCTGAAAGGGCCTGGATGGTTACACGATCGCCGGAAGCTCTTGTAACATCAACGGTATAATCTATTCCGGCCGCCGAAGAGAAGTTGTAGTATGGAGCAGCCAGCCGTCCGGGTTGATCGGGCCTGAATTGAAGAAGGTGATCCCCGGGACCAACCATGGTGTTGAACCATGATCCCACCGCATGCTCAAGGAATCCATCTATCTCAGCTCCTGTGAGTTCCATCCGGTATAACATGTTTTCGAACCGGTAGAGTTTAAACATATCGGAGACCAGCAGCGCTCCTTCTTGCAGCACCGCTGAGATGGAGAGAGGAGCCGTAAAAGAGAGCTGCGCACCTGTCAGATCTAGTTGTACATTGTGGATCAGTGATATCATGGAAGAGGGTCCGAATAGCGCATCCACTCCGGCCATTTTATCGGCGAGCCAGGTGATGGTGTCCTGCAGGTAATCTGATATGATTTCAAATTCAGGAGCGAATTGTTCCATAAAAATACTGGAGGGCTGGTACCCCTGCATGGGGATATTTTGCCCGGTGACTCTGACCGTATCCGGTCCAAAGGTGATTGTTGCTTCACCTGCATATCTTCCGTGGCTGCCCGGATCAATGATCAGAACAGTGTCACCCGCACTGTTGGCCACTCGCTGGCAGGAAACCCTGTGATCGTGTCCTGCGAAAATGATATCAAATCCGGGAACCTGTTGAGCAACCAGTATAACAGCATTTTCGTTCAGGTATGGATCAGGATTTCCACCATAAGAGGCATCGGTTCCTGAGTGGAACAGTCCCACCAGAAGGTCCGGTTTTTCCTCTTCAATGATCCGCGGAACCCAATCACTGGCTGTTTCAACCATATCCCGGAATTCCATTTCGGGCCAGAGGTTTTTGGGAAGCCATCCGGGAATTCCGGGTGTGATCAGTCCCAGTACTGCAATTTTTTTCCGTCCGGCTTTCAGGATGGTGTATGGCTCAAAGTAAGGGGCCCCGGTAGCGGTATTAACAGCATTGGCAGCCAGCCAGGGAAATTGCAGTGCCGTATCAATCCTGTCATACACCTGCGGTCCGGCTTCAATGTCGTGGTTCCCGATTGTCCCGGCATCATACTCCATGAAATTCATCACCCGTGCCGAAAGGTGTTCACGGAGCGTATCCACAAAGTTGTAATAGTATACTGTGGGCTGGCCCTGCAGGAAATCACCGTTGTCAAGCAGGAAAAATATGGTATCCTCTTTTTCCCGCTGTTCACAGACGTAACTATATATATGGGCCAGAGAATGGTCAGAAAAGGTTCGACTGATAAAGTCGTGCGGATAAATCATACCATGTACATCTGTTGTTACGGCAATCCTTACTGTAAGTTGATCCTGTTTACAGGCAGTGGTCCAGACCAGAATAATTAAAACCAGGTGCAAGATCCGGCTCCTCTTTGCCATGCTTTTTAACATAAACTTGCTGGTTTCAACAGTGTTTATATATTTAGAAACGTTCTTTCCTGGTATCAGCATACAGCTGAATGATATAATGGAGAGTTCATTACGAATGTAACACTTTTCTCCCATTCCATTACATCGGTGATAACGTCGATATATGTCGATGAAAAGAGCGGGGATATCTGCAATATACACCTGTATGTATGGGATGTGAATCTTTGAACAATAAACAGGACATGGATACATTAGTGCAAAACCAATTAGCTATGAAAAAGAATATATCTATCTTATCACTACTGGGAGGAGTTGCCATCCTTTTTGCAGGGGCTGTTATCCTAAGTAGTTGCGAAGGACCAATGGGTCCTGCGGGAACAGACGGTACAGACGGTATTGACGGTACAAATGGTACAAACGCTATCGATGCCAATTCTACCTGTATCCTATGTCACAGTGATGATCAGACGATTGTTACTAAGACCAGGCAGTATGCAAACTCGGGCCATTCAACAGGACACACATCTGGATACACAAACAGAACCTTTGGGCCAATGTATAATTGTGCCGCATGTCATACCAGCCAGGGTTTTCTTGATGATCTGGTTGGTGCAAGTAATGTTCCTTACGCAGATGTTACACAACCAAATTGTTACACCTGTCATAACATTCATGACACCTATACGGTAGAGGATTGGGGGCTGACTCATCCGGATTACACAGATCCAATGACTGGTTCAACCGGTGTTGATCTGGGTTCAGGTAACCAATGTACCTCATGTCACCAGTTCGTTGGTTTTTACCTTGCCATAGATTCATTGTGGGCAAACTTTGACGATGGCGGATTAACAACTGTTACTCTAACCGGAGGAGAAAAGCGCGCTGGTGTTCATCATGCTCCCCAGTACAACTTACTTGTGGGCTTGGACCTGTTTGAATTTACAGGATCTGCTGCGTATCCGGCAAACCACCATGTTCAAGAACGAGCTGCAGATGGATGTGTTACGTGCCATATGGATGATGGATTTGGTGACCTCACAGGACACTCCATGGCTGTTACATACGAATTCCATGGTAGAGAGAATTTTCACTGGCCCGCTTCATGTTTAGAGTGTCATGTGCCAGATGGTTCCAATGACCTTGGTGATATATATGAAACAGTCACAGCCAATACCGATGGTCTGCTGACTCAACTGTATGATCTTCTGGTTGCAGCAGATATTATGTATCCAGCTGGTGATAATGATGAGTACCTTATGATGCCAGGTTCATTTACTACCGACCTGACAGCAGCTCATCTTAATTATAATGCAATCCGAGAAGATAAGAGTGGTGGGTTCCACAATCCAGGCTATATTGAAGCTGTTCTTGAGAATACGATTGAAGCCCTATCGGCTAAGTAGAGGAAAGAGCTGTTCAACCATGCAATGAAAAGAAGGGTGTCTCAAAAGGGCACCCTTTCTTGGTGTACAACCCCTGATAATCGGGTATGTGATCAACCTGTATCGCTAATTTGTTTAATGCGGTGATAGTCAATAACTTCAATGGATTTCCCTTCCATCCGGATAAGGCCTTCATCGTTGAATTCTTTCAGCATCCGAATGACCGTTTCAGGACTCATGCCTGAAAGCTCGGCCAGCTCTTTCCTGGATAGAGGCAGGTTAAACTCTGATTTCTTAAAGATTCGGTCTGCCAGGCACAACAGGATGTCGGCAAGCCTTCCAAAGGCCTGTTTATGGGTAAAACTAAAGAACCTGCCATAGATCTGCAGGCTGTTTGAGCTAATAATATCGATGATTTCTTTCGTGAACTCGAAGTTTTGTTCCATCAGGGTACGAAAGGCGTTTATCTCAATCTGCCTGATTTCCGAGTCTATATATGCCATTGAAGAGTAAGGGAAATAGGGATGTTCTTCTGAAACAGATGAGAGCCCAAGGAAGTTTCTGCCCGGAGTGATCCGAAGCACAAGTGAATTGATGCCATTTTCAAGGAAGACCTTGACAAGCCCCGTTTCCACATACATCACATGGGATACAAATCCACCCTGTTTGCAGATGATTTCACCTTTTCGATACTTGATTTTAACTGAGTTTGTATCCAGGAGATCCCTCTGCTCCTGTGTCAGCTTCTCAAAACACTTGCACTGATGAAAACTTAAGGTGCAGGCGGAAAATGTTGATGACCCTCCCATTAATTTGTTTTATATCGGACTGCAAATATACAAAAGAATCAGGAAATTAGGTGACATGAATCAGTTCTGGTCTCTATTTAGATCAGTTTAATCCCATAGCTATTTCAGCTGTTTTTTCTTTCACAACTCCTCTAAATATTCAATCTTTACATCCGTATGCACCCTGCGCTTGTACTGGTTTTTCCGCTGGTTAAAGGTTTCATTAATAAATAGGAATACACTGAATATTACAAAAGATATGAGAAATTCAAAGATAGGTTCAGGCCTGGTCCTGATATTTGTGATGCTTTTGATTGCCGGCATCGGATGTACCAATTACCAGATTCCCGGTAAAGAAATACCACAACCCCAGGCCAACCTGTGTGAAGATTGTCATACAGATTATGCCAGATTGATAGAGGTACATTCACCAGATACGGCACCTCCTGCTGGCGGATGTGGTGGAGAAGCCCCACATTATGAGCCCTATGACCGGGTATTTCTTGGAGGTGATGGTTATGATTCTTTCAAAGAATCAGGGCACTATGGTATTGGATGCACAGGATGTCATAACGGAGACGGGAATGCAGATGATAAATATGAGGCCCATTCGGGAGACTGGATTGCCTCTCCTTCTATGGTTTACGGGGAGAAATGCGCTATGTGCCACGAGACCGAAACAGAAGGTTTTGTAACCAGTCTTCACAACGGTACCGGCCAGAAGAGGGCGGTGGCCATGCGTGCCGGCCTGGAGGGAGCTCACCAGTTTGACCAGCTTCCTGCCCACCAGATTGAGGGTTACAATGCAAAATGTTCCATCTGCCATGGGACCTGTGGGAACTGTCATGTGGTGCGACCGATAATTGCCGGTGGGGGTCTTGCTTCCGGTCATAACTTTAATAAGACACCGAGCATGCAAAAGGTTTGTGTCAAATGTCACTCTTCCAGGGGTGGACATGCATACCTGGGGGTAGCTCCCGGCACCAAACCGGATTTACATTTGACAAAGATGGGCTACCATTGCCTTGATTGTCATGATGGTGCCGAGATGCACGGTGATGGAGCACCGGTGGAGCAGCGATATGACTACTCAGAGCTACCCGAGTGCACAGGATGTCACCCTGGGCGCGAAGAATCCAATAGTTATCATATGAAGCACTATGACGATTTCAACTGCCAGGTATGCCACTCCCAGAATTATAACAACTGTGGTGCATGTCATGTGAAGGATGGTCACGCCGATTTCGGACCCTATATGGACTTTAAAATTGCTTTAAATACACTTCCCGACCTGAAGGATTATGAATTTGCTGTGGTTCGACGGACCCTTGCCCATCCCGATAACTGGGTGGGATACGGAGAGGAACTGGCATATTCCAATTTTGATGTATTGCCCACTTATAATTATACCTCTCCTCATAATATTTTGAGGTGGACCGACCGGACAGATACCACCGGTACTGGTGGAAGCTGTACCTCCAACTGCCATATCCGAAATGAAGGAGGAGTGCTGGTCAACTCGGAGCTTTATCTCTGGGCCGACAGCCTGGAAACCTGGGAAATTGATGCCACCGGACCATACACAGTAGATGGAGAACTACCCGGCTACTGGTTTGTTGAATAAAGAGTTCAAGCCCAACAATAGAAATAATAATTAACCAAATCAATATTTAAAATGAAAATTATGACAAAGACAAAAATTTGGATGTTAAGCTTCCTTTTCATTACCGCCTTGATGGTATCTTGTGAAAAGGATCCTGAAGGAGATGCTCCAGTTGCTGATTTTTCAGCTGATATTGTGTCAGCTACTGTTGGCCAGAATATTCAATTTACCGACCTTTCAACAGAGGATCCTACTAGCTGGTCCTGGAGTTTCGGCGATAGCAATACCTCAACCAGTCAGAATCCAACTCATTCCTTCGATGCTGAAGGCACCTATACAGTGTCTCTTACAGCCACCAATGAATTCGGTTCAGATGATGTGACCAAGACTGATTACATTACAGTGACCACTGCGGCTTCAGAAGCTGAAATATTAATAACCTATCTTGAGTCTGTTGATTCTCCTCTGGGTAAGTATTATGTAAATACTGATATGCCTGCTATTAAGTCGGCCGAGGCTGTTAAAACTTTGATGGCTACTCAAGAGGTGTATATTATTGACATCAGGGGAGCTGCTGCCTGGGATACCGCTCATATTGAGGGTTCTGTAAATATGGCTGCAGCCGATGTGCTGGATCATATCGAGACTACAGATCTCTCTGCTTATTCTGATATATCCATTGTATGTTATACCGGACAGACTGCAGGTTGGCTAACAAGCATCCTGAGGATTGCAGGTATTGATAACGTTTCCTCCATGAAATTTGGAATGTGTTCATGGCATGATGACTTTGCAGGCCCATGGAATAGCAACATCGGAAATGGTGCAATCCTTGATTTTGATCAAGTTGCTGTGTCCAAAGGTGCTGAAGGCGATCTTCCCAACCTTACCACAGGATTTGAGACTGGTGCGGATATTCTCGATGCACGCTTGGATGCAGTTTTGGCTGAAGGATTTGGAGAGGCTGCCGTTGGCAATACAACCGTATTGGATAATAAAGATGACTACTACATTATAAACTATTGGCCAGCTGCTGAGTACGATGATCCAGGACATATTATCGGAGCCATGCAGTACACTCCCAAAGTGGATATCGCTTTGGATGCTGCATTAAAAACCCTGCCAGCTGATGAAACAATCGTGGTTTACTGCTATACTGGTCAGAATAGCGCCAACCTGGCTGCTTACCTGAGGTTGATTGGATATGATGCCAAGTCACTGAAGTTTGGGACAAACGGTATGATCTATGACCAGATGACCAAGTCACAATGGACTGATGGAGCTATCATGGGGTACGACTACTGGACTCCTCCAGTCAAGTAGAAAAAGATTAATATAGTTTGCTAAAGGCCGTCTCATGAGTTAATATGGGACGGCCTCTGTTCTTATCGGTTGTCCCAATTGTATCTGCTGCTTTTTTCCTTGCACCCCCGATACCATTGGGACGAAAAAGAATTTAAAATGGATATATATTAATATGGTATATGAAATTTGGCCCGAATATTGAACTTGTATTGGTAATAAATAGATTATTTTAGCATAATAAGTCTAGAATTATTCAAAAACAATTAGCTATGTTGACAAAACGAATCTTTATTTTCGCACTTCTGGTCTTCTTTGCAGGCGGTACCCTGATGGCCCAGAATTTTAAGTACATTGGCGCCTCTAAATGTAAGATGTGCCACCTCAAACCTGCCAAGGGAGAGCAGTATAATGTATGGCTGAAAGGTCCCCATGCCGGCGCCATGAAGACCCTGGCAAATGAAGAATCAAAGAAAATTGCAGCTGAGATGGGAATTGCCGATCCCACCACCGACCCTGCCTGTATCAAATGCCATTCCACTGTTGGAAGCGTTGATGCCAAGCTTATAGCTTCAGCCAAAATGGCTGAGGGAGTTTCGTGTGAGTCGTGTCACGGAGCCGGAAGCATGTATAAAGGAGCTTCCATTATGAAAAATCGTGATCTTGCAATGCAAAAAGGCCTTGTTGATCCCACTGAGGAGCTATGTAAAACGTGTCACAATGAGGAGAGCCCTACTTATAAGCCATTTAACTATGCTGAGAAGGCGGCCTTGATTGCTCATCCCGATCCTTCCAAGAAGTAAGGGTTGCAATCGTTATCTTATTTTGTTTATTTTGAATCCTCTGGTGAAGAGCCAGAGGATTTTTACTTATATACCGATTATGAAAAAAACCGTAAAGATCTTGGTCATCGCCATAGTTGTGATCACCACAGGATGCAGCAGCCAATCGGATGATGGCACCGTTACCGTGAAAGTGAAAGCCGTTGAACAAGTGGAAAATTACACCTATATGCTGGTGAAGGGGAAGGGCCCGGCTTACTGGATTGCTGTCTCCTCCACGGAGATAGATGAAGGTGAGACAATATCATATCAGGGTGGCATGCTTATGGAAGATTTCCATAGCAAAGAGTTGGACAGGACCTTTGAAAAGGTTCTGTTCCTGGATGGTGTTGGTACAGATTCGCCTTCTGCCAGGGATATGATGTCGGGCACTTCGCATGGTTCCGATATAAAAACCGACAGGCTGGAAACCAGTGTGAAACCTGAAGATGGAACTGTAACCATCGCGGAACTTTATGCAGATCCCGCTGCATATGAGGGAAAAACGCTCCGGATCAAAGGAGAAGTGGCAAAATTCAATCCCGGTATCATGGAACGCAACTGGGTTCATCTCCAGGACGGGACCGAATTTGAGGGTAAATATGACCTGACAGTTACCTCCCAGGAGCTGTTTGAGGTGGGCCAGGTGGTTACCCTTGAGGGGATTCTTGCACTGAACAGAGATTTTGGTTACGGTTACAGTTACGATATCCTCCTTGAAAAAGCAACAGCGGCCAGGTAATCCCGGCCGCTGTGTTTTTGGGTTTCACTGATCTTAATGTCCTCCGCCAGAGAGGAAGGAGTAGACAATGAATCCAACCAGTATCACTCCGATGGTCAGTGCCATAAAGCCAAAGAACCTGATCAGCCGTATGTTCTCTTTGGAGAACTCTTTCTCAAAGACGCGCTGATCCAG
>JAGLTY010000052.1 GCA_023135025.1 Bacteroidales bacterium
CAGCCGGATTGGTTACCACCGAAGTGAAATCGCCACCCAGTGCTCCAATGGCCCCACCCTGGGCTGCATACCTGGCTGTACCAAATGGATTATACTGGGAAAACCTTAGTGCCTGCATCTCATTTTGGGCATCCAAAGCGAGGATAGAGCCCACAAGAAGCATGACTATAAATGATAATTGTTTCATAGCAGTATCTGTTTTTGTTTCTTAGGAAACCAGGATCCCCACACAGGATCCTGGAATTGAATGACAGTTTAACGTCTCGATGAACCTCCTGAACTCCGGCTCGATGACCCACCTGAACTCCGGCTTACGGAGCCACTTGAACGGCTTGAACCACCTGAACTCCGGCTTACGGAGCCACTGGAACGGCTTGAACCACCTGAACTCCGGCTTACAGAGCCACTGGAACGGCTGCCTGATGAGCTCGGTCGACTGTAGGAGCTGCTGCTGCGGCCAGAAGTGCTCGGTCGACTGTAGGAGCTGCTGCTGCGGCCAGAAGTGCTCGGGCGGCTGTAGGAGCTGCTGCTGCGACTGGGTGGAGCGGCCGAACGGTTAACGGTGGTGGTACGCCGCTGAATACCGGACTGGGTGTAGGACCTGTTCTGTGTGGCAGCCTTGTTATAGCTCGACGAAGAACTTGTACGCGGCTTGCTGTAGCTGGGTGTATAAGTTCCCCTGCGGTTGGTTGCATTGCTACTCCGCTGCTGAACATTTGCCGACTGCGTGGTCCTGGTGGTTCTAACAGCACTATTGTTGCTCCTTTGCACAGCACTGTTGGTATTGGACCTCACCTGTCTTTGAGCAGCAGTGGTATTGTTCCTGCTTACCTGCCTCTGTTCCGTATTGGCCACCCTTGTATTGTTGCGTGTGGCTGATGTTGCTTTTGTTGAAGCAGTGGTACGGCTCCTGTACCTGGGATCGCCAGCAGTGGATGCCTTGGAACTACCCGTGGTCACTCTGGATCGACTTGAATATCCGTACGAATGTCTGTTATCGAGCCTGCCATAGAGGTAGTTGGCGGAACCGTAATAGTCATTCCCGTATCTTCCGTAGTAGTATCCATTATAAAAACCATGGTTGTATCCACTCCAGTAGGAACCTCCGTAATAGGGGTAATATCCTCCGTAATATCCTCCGTAGTATCCGCCATAACCCCAGGGATCGTAATACCCGCCATAACCCATTCCATAATATGAACGGTAGGGATATCCATAAGAGAATCTCATTCCCCATCCCGGGTAACCCCATCCCATGCTGATACCCCAGCTAAAGGGACTTCTGGTATACCAGTACATATCGGTGTAGTAGGGATCATAGTAGTTCCAACCATAATAATCATCCGAAAACCTCCTCAGGTTGGAAGAGTAGTAATAGTCATTGGGATCGGAATAGTAGTTGTAATTATTAACGACTACAGGAGCACCTTCCTGGCCGTACTGTCCCAGTGTATCATATTCTATATACTGCTCTGCATAGAGCGCCTCACTACCCTCAGGAGCATAAGACTCTCCCAGCATTTTAGCTTCCTGCTGTAACTTGTATTTTTCATAGTCACTCAGGTTCTCATCTGCCACTACCGCGGATTTGGTATAGTTCGGCTGCTGGTATAAGGGTTGCGCGCTCATCGCTTCCTGGGGAGTCACAACAGGCTCCTGTACTACAACAGCGTTTGCTGCCTGCCTCTCTACTTTATTGGGATTATAATAGACATCATCATATTCCGCAGAAGCACTCTTTTGTGAGGAGCTGCAGGATGCCAGGACAATGGCGGTACTGATTATGGCAAGTGTTAAATTTTTCATGACGTTTCCTCCCGGTATTTTTGCATCTGGTGTTTTGCTGAATATTAAACAAAGTTCGTGCCAAAACAGATAATCACACCATGCGATTGAGTGCAATATAATAAATAATAAGAAACGTTACCACTCGGGTGTGGAACGGGTCATCTGGTGCATGGACTGATTATAGAGGGGGATGCGGCGGGGTGCGTAGGTGTTTCCCATCCTGGGATTATCATCCTGGGTGTAGATCCAGAGCTCGTTGAGGTCCCAGAGGATGATCTCATCGCGGGCATCACCGGTAAGGTCCGTTGCCAGGTAAAAGGAGACCGGGTGTCCATCGACAGGGAAGGCCACCGAAAGCTGGCCCGCAGCATCAAACAATCCACCCGTTACTGTATCGGCGGAGGTGATGAAAAACTCCTCCCCGTCTCCTTTCCAGTTAACGGTCTGGCATCTGAAAACGCCCGATTCCGGGAGGAAACCGGCTTTGACAGATCCCTTTGCATCCATCACATGGGCAAGGCCATTGGTTCCCCACTCGTTGGATGTAAAAACCTCCAATCCGGGCGACTCAGCATCCAGGTCGGCCACACCAAGGTGACTTACATGACCCAGTATATTTTGTTTAATAAGGTGCCCTTCAAAGTCATAATAGATCAACCCCCAGTCACCCGCTGCATAGACCAGGCAGAGGGTTATCTGCTCGCCGTCGACCATCTCATAAACGGATACACCGTTACAGCGGTCGCCAATATGGGCACCCACATCATAGATCAGCTCTCCTTCGGGATTGATGACCGAGTAACCCATCAACACCTCATGTCGGCCATCCTTGTCCAAATCATAAACCATGGGTTGGGAACCGGAACCGGTATGCTGTTCCCAGATCAGCTCCCCCTTCTCATTCAAGGCCATCAGGAGATGCTCACGGTCCGAAAGCAGCATGCAATTGTCCCTGCCCACACCCTTCAGGTCGCCAAAAATCAGTGAGTTGACATCAACCGATCCGGGAATTCTGATTCGCCTGGTAAGTTTTCCGGTTCGTCCGTCAAGAATATGAATCCGGCCTTTGCTCACAAAGATTACTTCGCGCGATCCATCTCCGTCCAGGTCATGTACCTGTACCGGTAACTCTTCACCTGAACACCCGTTGCCTTTCAACAATTGACCATATTGCCACAGCAACTCACCCTCCAGGTTGATAACAGAGATCGATCCCACACCCGATCCGGATGCATCGGGCCTGACAAACACAATCTCCTTGTTCCCGTCACCATTCAGGTCGCCCAACCTGATGTTCTGATTGGTACCAAATTCACCCGTATCAAATTTTTTCCATCGTACCATCTCGGGATGATCACCCTGGTGAATTTCCGAGCGCCTGATAAGTTGCCTTTTCCTCCTGGAGAGTTTTCGCTGCTCGCCACTGAGCAGTTTTACCTCCACCCTGTGAAACTTTGCAGGCAGGTCTGAAATCAATCCGATTTTGCCTGACAGAGAGAGACCCTCTGCATGCATATTGATGGAATCATTCAGGATGGTAAAGACCTTGTTCCTCCGAACAGTAACAGTCGCATTTAATCTTTCACCCGGACTCCAAACCAGTGGTCTGATATCCAGAATCCGTTCAATGGGCCTTAGCGGGGTAACCGATTGCTGCACATGTTTCAATGTAACTGTATTCCCTTCAACACCGAAGAAATAAAAATCGGCCGGATGCTTGTATCCAAAAATCACTCCACACTTATCAAATTTGGCCTGAGGGGTAAATCCCACCTCTATGGAGTAGTCGCTCCATAACGATTCTCCGGCTACAATCATGGGATGGGTCACCAGGCTCAGGGGTGAATTTTTATCATTCAGATTGGTGAAGGTCTGGGCCAAATAGTTCTCCTCACCCTCTCTTCGGATCACCCACGCTCTGTCAAATCCATCCTGCCTGAGGGTTGAGGCCACACTCCAGCTCCCCATATTTCCGCGACGGGCATCAAAGCATATGGAAGGATCGGACGAATCAAAGTAGGGTCTGTTGCCTGGCTCAAGTTCCTGGAAACCATCGGTAAAAACCGTGGTCTGTATCACATTACCGGAACAGGAAGAGATCAATATCAGAATGGCAATATGTATGAACCTTGTTTTAAAAAGGTCTCTATTCATTCCTTAGATTAACTTTTTGTAAATATACATTATATTTACGACTGGAAGGAAAAAACCGGAATGCGCCTTAGACTTATTCTAATATTTCTGATCTTCTGTAAACTGCTTGCTGCACAGAAACCAGTAATCCTGTCTGATTTTGTACAGGAGGTTGGTATTTCTGATATGCAGTTGCAGTTTCTGGACGATCCACACTGCTCCACGCTCCCTTCAGAACTATTTTCCGGGATGATGGACCACCAGTTCAAAGTGGTTGATTTCAGCGATCCGGATCCCGCACTGGTGAACAGTGTACCTGGGAGCTGTATCTGGTTCCGGTTCTATTTCGTAAACCGATCCACACGTCAGTTCTCTTTCCACCTGCAACGCAACGATATCTCTGAGTTCGATGAGTACAAACTGTACCAGATGTTCGACAACGGGATGGTGACTATACGCAAATCGGGGAACACTCTTAACCCCAGAAAAAAAGATGTAAATATCAGCGGATCGGACGACCTTCGCATGTTCCTGCCACCGGGCCAAACGGACACACTCTACCTGAGGGTAACCCTGGGGCCCGAGTCTCTCCTCTCAGATCTCACCTTTACCATATCGACCCAGCATAGTGTACTTGCTCACGACCGCTCTAAACGGTTGGTATTCGGGATATTTGCCGGGATCCTGCTGATTATGGTCCTGTACCATATCCCGCTTTTTGTCAGAGGACGCGAAAACAGTTACCTCTATTACATCCTCTATATTCTGGCATTCCTCGTCTTCTTTATCAACAAGGAAGGATATATCTACGAACTGATTCCCAGGTTGATTAGAGCACCCATTACCATTTTTCTGCTTGAGATCTTCCTTCTCTTTTATCTCCTGTTCGGCCGCTCCTATCTTGATACTCGCAATACCCTGCAGTCGTGGGATACCATCCTCCTGATTGCTGTCTGGTTTACAGTGGGCGGACTCATTCTGAATTTTGCAATTATCATGCTTCAGGAATTGGGAGTGGATGTACCATTTGTTATAGAACTGGGCGGATTTGCCATTATGATTGTCTCGGCCATTGGCTGCCTGTTCCTGGCTGTAGTACCTGCCATGATCCTGACCCGGGAGAATTTCCAGCCGGCCAGATACTTTCTCTTTGCAAACCTATTCCTGATACTGGGAATTGCCACCAATTATGCACTGGCCGATTATACCATTGGAAAACATAGTCTGGAGTTTGGTGTAACCCTGCAGATCCTCACTTTCTCTATTGGGTTGAGCGAACGGATCAACCTGTTGAAGAAGAGCAGGGAGGTGGCACAGCGCAGGATCATCGATCAGCTGAAGGAGAATGCTGCACTGAAGGACAGAGTGAACCGTGAACTGGAAGACAAGGTCCAGGAGCGCACCTTCGAGATCCAGGCGCAGAAAGAACATATCGAGAAACAGAACAAAGAGATCAAATACAGCTTCGACTATGCCAAGAAAATCCAGAACACCGTATTACCTGGAAACGATGTGTTTGAAACCCTGTTTGGTGAACATTTTATCTTCTTCAAGCCAAGGGATATCGTAAGTGGTGATTTTTACTGGATCTCACAGAGCAATCACAGAATTGTGTTAACAGCAGCTGACTGTACCGGACACGGAGTGCCCGGGTCGTTAATGAGCATGCTGGGCATCACCATGTTGCATGAGATTGTGAATGAGAAGGGGGTGATGAACTCAGATAAAATTCTGAACCAGCTGCGACTGAGCATTGCACGTACCCTGAAGCAGGAAGGAAAGATCGGTGAGCAGAAAGACGGGATCGACATGGCGCTGATTATATTTGATACCCAGACCAGACAGCTTGAATTTTCAGGTGCCAACAACCCCATCTATATTGTGAGGAACGGCGAGATGCTCGAGTACAAAGGCAACAACATGCCGGTAGCCTATTACGAGAAAATGTCCGACTTTACGCGGTATACCATTGATATGAAACAGGGAGACCGCGTCTATATGTTTACCGACGGATTCCCCGATCAGTTTGGCGGTCCACAGGGGAAAAAATTCAAATACCGTCCTTTCAAGGACCTGTTGCTGGAGGTGCATGAACGACCCATGGAGGAACAGCACCGGATCCTGAGCCTGATCTTCGATGAGTGGAAAGGCGACCTGGGCCAGATTGATGATGTGCTGGTGATCGGTTTAAGGCTATAACGCTTCAGCACCTCACCTTTTTTTCCTTTCTTTATACCTCAAAAAAAGCAATTGCAATGGCCAAAGTATTAACCAGCATGGAAGAGAATTATGCACAGTGGTATAACGACCTGGTTTTGAAGTCCGGACTCGCCGAAAACTCGGCAGTGAGGGGTTGTATGGTAATCAAACCATATGGTTATGCCATCTGGGAAAAGATGAGGGATGAACTGGACCGGATGTTTAAAGCCACCGGACATGAGAATGCATATTTCCCTCTCTTTATTCCCAAATCATTTTTCAGCAGGGAGGCCGACCATGTGGAGGGTTTTGCAAAAGAGTGTGCGGTGGTTACCCACTACCGCTTGAAAAAAGACGAAAAGAACGGGGGCATCATCGTGGACCCCGATGCAAAGCTGGAGGAGGAACTGATTGTAAGACCCACCTCCGAAACCATTATCTGGAACACCTATAAGAACTGGGTTCAGTCGTACCGCGACCTGCCTATCCTGATCAACCAGTGGGCCAATGTGGTCAGGTGGGAGATGCGGACAAGACTTTTTCTTCGTACTACCGAGTTTCTGTGGCAGGAGGGACATACGGCCCATGCCACCCGGCAGGAGGCTGAAGAGGAGGCCATGCAGATGATGAATATCTATGCCGAGTTCTCTGAAAAATTCCTGGGTATCCCCGTTCTTGTGGGGAACAAGACCGAGTCGGAAAAATTCGCCGGAGCCGTGGAAACCCTCACCATTGAAGCACTAATGCAGGACGGAAAGGCACTGCAGGCCGGTACATCACACTTCCTGGGACAGAACTTTGCCAAGGCATTTGATGTACAGTTTACCAACAGGGAGGGGAAACTCGACCATGTATGGGCCACATCATGGGGGATGACCACCAGAATGATTGGTGCCCTGATTATGGCTCACTCCGATAACAATGGACTGGTACTTCCCCCTAAGGTCGCACCCATCCAGGTAGTCATTGTACCGATCTACAGGGGAAATAATGAGCTTCCTCCCATCGCAGAAGTAGCAAATAAAATGAAAGATGAACTTTCTGCACTTGGTATTGCGGTAAAATTCGATGATCGCGATACCCAAAAACCGGGCTGGAAGTTCGCCGAATATGAGCTGAAAGGTGTGCCGGTAAGAATTGCCATTGGTCCGCGCGATATTGAAAACGGAACTGTGGAACTGGCCCGGAGGGATACACTGGAGAAAAAGGTGATGCCGCAGGAGGATATTGCAAACTATATCAAGGCCCTGCTGGATGAGATCCAGGAGAATATCTACAATAAAGCGCTCAAATTCAGGAATGCCAGCACACACCGTGTCGATTCGTGGGACGAGCTGGTGGATGTTCTTGAAAACAAAGGTGGTTTTGCCCTGGCCCACTGGGATGGGACCCGGGAGTCGGAAGACCGGATCAAGGAGACCAAAGCCACCATCCGCTGCCTGCCCATTGATGAAGAACAGGAAGAGGGCAGGTGTGTGGTAAGTGGCAAGCCTTCTAAACAGAGGGTTGTGATTGCAAAAGCCTACTAACAATTTAACATAATAAAATCGTTCCTATGAAACTACGTGCTATTATCCCGGCCCTGTTTGCCAGCTCTTTCCTGCTCTTCCAGGGGTGTAATGATGAGAAAGGTTTGTATGAACTTTTTTCCGGAACAGTTCCCCGATATGAGATTCCGGATGGAGAGGGAACCAGGTTCACAACTCCCCAATCCCTGTTTTTCACTATGAAGGGCAATGCAGTTGAACTGGAGGGTGAGGTCTACTCCATCGAAATCACTTCCGATGATGAAGAGAGGATCACTTACAGTGCTCAAATTCCCATCAATAGTGATCTTACGGTAAGCGGACTCACCTACATGAAAACGGAGGAGAAACTGCTGCTTGATATCACCGGAATTAAAAGAGGTATTACTCTGGAGAAATTTGCCAACCTGATGGAACGTAAAGTCAATGAGTTTGCTGAGGTGGAGCTGACTGCCGACCTCTCCCATCTTTCAGAGAATCAGAGAGCATTGATCGGTCTGCTCTTCCAGGTGGCAGATATTATGAATGATATCTACTGGGCACAGGTGTTCCCCGACAGGGATGCTGCACTGGGCTCCATGATGGATGAAAATGTCTCCCGATTCTTTAAGATCAACTACGGGCCCTGGGAGCGTCTCAACGGGAACCTCCCCTATCTCCCGGGCTATGGACCAAAACCTGCCGGTTCAGGTTACTACCCGGCCGACATGACAAGAGAAGAGTTTGAATCGCTGAATGATCCAATGAAGAGCAGCCTCTATACAATGATCACCAGGAACCAGGATGGAACTCTTAAGGTAGTTCCCTACCATGAAGCTTACGCTGAACAGGTACAGAGGGCCGCTGACCTGCTGAAAGAGGCCTCAGAACTGGCCGATGATAAGGGATTTAAAAAATATCTGGAGCTGAGGGCCGAGGCACTGTTGTCCGACAACTACTACCCTTCCGATATGGCCTGGATGGATATGAAGGAGAATGAGATCGATTTTGTGGTGGGCCCCATAGAGAATTACGAGGATGCACTCTTTAATTACAAGGCAGCTCACGAATCCTTTATCCTGATCAAGGACAAAAGCTGGAGCGAGAAGCTGGCCTATATCAACTCTATTCTTCCAGAGATGCAGAAGAGCCTTCCGGTTGCAGATGCATACAAACAGGAGGTCCCGGGCAGTAAATCCGATCTGGGGGCCTATGATGTCATCTATTATGCAGGTGACTGCAATGCCGGAAGTAAAACCATTGCAATAAACTTACCCAACGACGAGAGAGTGCGCGAAACAAAAGGTAGTCGTAAGTTGCAGTTGAAAAACTCAATGCAGGCTAAATTCGATAAAATATTAATTCCTATATCTGATTTATTAATTGATGAAGACCAACGCAAACATGTAAAATTCGATGCGTTTTTTGAAAATACAATGTTCCATGAAGTGGCTCACGGTTTGGGATTGGGGAACACGATAGACAAAAGCTCAACAGTTCGCGAAGCTTTGAAAGATTCATATTCATCAATAGAAGAAGGGAAAGCTGACATTTTGGGGTTGTGGTGTGTTTATCAATTGAATGAGATGGGAGAGATGGGCGAAAAAGAGATGATGGACAACTTTGTTACGTTTATGGCAGGCATTTTTCGCTCAGTGCGCTTTGGAGCTGCCAGTGCCCACGGAAAAGCAAACATGATGCGTTTCTATTATTTTCAGGAAACAGGAGCATTTACGAGAGACGATACAACCGGAACATACCGCGTTAATTTCGAAAAAATGAAAGCTTCAATGCTGAATCTTTCCAGTGATATTTTAAAAATTCAGGGCGATGGTGATTATGAAACAGCAAAAAAACTAATTGAGGAAAAAGGATTTATCCGCGAAGCACTTCAAAAAGATTTAGATAGAATTAGCGAAGCCGGTATTCCACGCGACATTGTTTTTGAACAAGGTGCAGAGGTTTTGGGATTGTAGAAAGTCCATCATCACGCTGTCATTCCCGTGAAAGCGGGAATCTCTTCTGCGA
>JAGLTY010000053.1 GCA_023135025.1 Bacteroidales bacterium
TGTTTTCCTGAGGGTGATCCCTTCAAAAAAGGAGGTCTGGGTGGGGGAGCAGTTTGTCTCCGGGTTAAAAGTTTACACCAGGGTGAATACCCGACCTGGTTCATCAGCCAGGGATCTGCCATATGAAGGTTTCTATAAGAAAAGTCTCGATCCGGATACCAACGCAAAGCAACAGGAGATCAACGGACAATCCTATGTTACCCAGATGATCCAGCGACATATTCTAATCCCTCAAAAGTCGGGCGATCTGGAGATTGCACCATACAAATCTGAATGGATGGTTCAACAAAGGGTAGAGCGACAGAGAAGCAACAATCCAATTGACAACTTCTTTGACGATCCATTCTTCAGCGGTTTCCAGGATGTACCGGTCACCCTGGCCACACTTCCGGTGATCATCCATGTGAAGCCTCTTCCTTCGGGAGCGCCGGTGGGTTTTACTGGGGCGGTTGGCGAGTTCCATATGAAAGCGGCGCTCTCTTCCAATGAAATAGGGGTGAATGAAGCTCTTAGCCTGAAAATTACCATAAGTGGAACAGGTAATATTCCCCTATTGGGTGAACCTGAGGTAAACCTGCCACCCGACCATGACCTTTATGATGTAACGCGCTCTCTTCATACCAGCACATCAGGTAACCGGATTTCCGGGTCGGTTACTTTTGAATATCCGATTATCGCCAGGCATGCCGGACGTTTCAGAATTGCCCCGGTACAATTTGCATGGTTCGATCCGAAAGCAGGTTCATACAAAACAGCGGTAACCGATGAGTTCAACTTCACAGTGGTTAAGGGTGAAAATGATGATACTTCAGGTGGTGTTTATGTGCCGGGTATGGTGCATGAAAGTGTAAGGGATCTGGGAACTGATATCAGGGATATATCCCGGCTCTCCCCGGTCTTCAGTACTGTTGAAAGCTCTCTATTTGGGAGAACCTGGTACAGGTGGTTCTATCCGGTTGCCCTTCTGCTTACACTTGTGCTGACTGTTTTAATCAGCGTGTTGGCCAGGAGAAATGCCGATCTGACACTGGTTCGTAATCGAAAAGCTGGCAGATCGGCTCGTGCCAGGTTGAAAAAGGCGGACCGCTTCAAAAAATCAGGTGATCCGGATAGATTCTATGAAGAGATCGGGAAAGCCATATGGGGATACCTCTCTCATAAAATGAATATAGAAACATCCGGACTCTCAAGAGAGGTGGTTTTAGAACAGATGGAGAAACGGAAGGTTCCGGAGGAGCAGCGAAGTGAGCTGCTCAGAATCCTGGAGGAGAGCGAGTTTTCCAGGTTTGCGCCTACTTCTGAAAGAAGCGATATGAACAGACTCTACAGCGATGCTGCACAACTAATCAGGAACCTTGAAAACTGTCTGAAATGAAGCGAGCATCCATATTTTTGATCTTATCTCTTATCTGGACAACCTTCCTGCCAGCATCAGGAGACGATCTGACCGGAGATAAATTGGGAAGTAATGATATAATTGGGACTGATTTACTTGAGAGTGAATTAGTTAGAACTGATTTGCTTGAAACTGATTTACCTGGGATTAATCTGGATAATGTAGATATTGACTCACTGTTTCTAAATGCCAACAAGCTTTACCAGCAGGGTGATTATGAACCAGCACTGGAGGGGTACAATGCAGTGATTTTAAGTGGTTCTGAATCTGCCGATCTCTATTATAATATGGGCAATGCGGCATACCGCTCCAACAGTATAGGTCATGCCATTCTCTATTATGAGAAAGCCCTTAAACTGGAGCCCGCTCACGAAGATGCTATTCATAACCTGGATTTTGTTTCACGTTATCGTCTCGATGCTTTCGAGGAGGTGCCAGTGTTGTTTATAGGTGCCTGGATCAGATGGTTTATCCAGCTCTTTCCTGAGCAAACCTGGAGCATCCTGGCACTGATCTTTTTTATAATCATCCTTACCGGTCTACTGATCTACCTTTTTTCCAGGAATATTGTTATCAGGAAGACAGGTTTCATTAGTGCTCTTGTTGCCCTGGTGCTATTTGTAATTACATTCTCATCTTCAATATCCAGGCACAGGGATATTATCAATCCGGATGCAGGCATTATCCTCTCACCATCCGTGGTAGTTCGCAGTTCGCCCAGCGAAAGTGGAACGGAGCTTTTTATTTTACATGAAGGGACTAAAATTGAGGTCAATGAAGAGGTTTCTGGCTGGCAGAATATCAAAGTTATTGATGGGCGTGAAGGGTGGATAATGGCACGCGATTTTGAATCAATCTGAAAAGAGATCATTTCATGAAGAGGAGTTTCCAGGAGATAAATGAGAAAATCAGGAGAGGAAAGGCTGTTGTATTAACCGCCGAAGAGGTGGCTGCGATGGGGAAAGATCACTCTCCTGCGGAGGTGGCAGAGAAGGTTGATGTGGTTACAACCGCCACATTTGGCCCCATGTGTTCGTCCGGTATGTTTATCAATACCGGTCACGCCAATCCGCCTATTCGTATGGAGCGGGCCACCCTGAACGGGGTTCCTGTATTCACAGGAATTGCTGCAGTGGATCTCTATATTGGGGCTACAGAGAATCATCCTGAGAATCCGGCTTATGGAGGTGCCCATATTATTGAGGAGCTGATTGCAGGAGAGGATGTGGAGCTGGAGGCGCATGCCAAGGGAACCGATTGCTACCCGCTGAAGGATATAAAAACAACCATCAACCGGGAGAATATCAACGAGATGATAATGTTTAATCCACGTAATGCATACCAGAACTACCCGGTGGCTGTCAACACTTCCAACCGAATCAAATATACCTATATGGGGAGTCTGCTTCCCCGATTGGGAAATGCCAATTTCAGTACCTCGGGCGAACTGAGTCCTTTGCTGAACGACCCCGATATGCGTACCATCGGAATGGGTACCCGCATCTTCCTGGGAGGGACCACCGGTTATATCAGCTGGTACGGAACACAATTCAAAACCGATGCTGAACTGAATGAACATGGTGTGCCGGTATCAAATGCAGCCACTCTGGCGGTAATTGGGGATGCTTCAAAGATGAGTCCTGAATTTATCAAAGCCGCCTATTATGAGAAATACGGAGTTTCAATGTTTGTGGGAATAGGCGTACCCATCCCTGTGTTGGATGAGGAGATGGCTGCACGATTGATGATTCGAAATGAACAGATTACCACCAGGATCCTTGATTATGGCGATCCTGATCATCCCGAACTGGGCAGGACCAACTACAGAGAGTTGATGAGTGGGGAGATTGAGTTAAATCAAAAAAAGATTAAAACCGCCTCACTCTCCAGTATTTTTCAGGCGCGGAAAATTGCAGACATTTTGAAAAAACAGATCAGTGAAGGTATATTCCTTCTTACTGAGCCCGTAGAGGTGTTTCCAAAAAACAAAGGGTTAAATTCTCTGGATATCAGGTAATAACAGAACATTATGGCCAGAAAAAAGCAAAGATTGGTACTCAGGTTTCCTGTCGGCACGGTCGATGAGCCCATCACCTATACATTGATCAAAGAGTATGATGTAATGATCAATATCCTGAATGCTGATATTACCCCCGGAAGAGAAGGGAACCTGCTGGTTGAGATCTCAGGTGAAAAAGATTCTGTGGATGGAGCCATGAGATACCTTAAAGGCAAGAGTGTGGAGATCTCGCCTATTATAAAAACCATTCTCTTTAACCAGTCGGAGTGTATCCATTGTGGAGCGTGTGCTTCGGTCTGTTTTCCGGGAGCACTGATAATGGATACCGAATCGAGGGAGCTGCGCTTCTCACCGGAGAATTGCGTGGCCTGTGAACTCTGTATCAAAGCTTGTCCCCTTCAACTCTTTGAACTAAATTTTGGAGTAAACTGATTGTACGAGCCCAGGTTATACAGGAGAGAGATGAACCGGGAGCGATTCCGGTTCTTTCATGTGATGCACCATGAATCGGACCTGATGGTGGGTGTACCGCACAACTGCTTTCATCCTGGGATAGAGAGGTGTGTTGAGGGGGAGTTGGTCAGGCTCAGAAATATTCTTCTCGATTATTCAAAAAGAGACCCCAGGTTTATACCATCACTCGATCCCATAGATCTGTTGACACCACCCTCGGGAGGTGCTTTCAGCTTAGAGGGAGAGGAGGCCGAAGAGGTTCTGACCATGATTTCATGTGGACAAAAAACCGGGACTGGCCCCATGGCAGCTGTAGCCGGATTGTTTGCCCAACAGGTGGGAAGAGAGATAGTGGCCTCTTTTGGAGAGATGGAGGTGGCTGTTGAGAATGGAGGGGATCTCTACCTGCGAAATAAGATCGATCTGGTCTCTGTGATCCATGCAGGAGCATCGTCGCTCTCCGATAAGATGGCCTTTGTGGTACCCCCTGGAGAGTGGGGGATCTGCACCTCTTCAGGAACAATGGGTCATTCGTTCAGCAAGGGCCAGGCAGATGCAGTTACAGTGATTTCCTCATCGGCGCCTCTGGCCGATTCATGGGCCACAGCCATTGCCAACCGGGTTCAGAGTGCGGACGATATGGAGCGTGAGCTTGAATCTGTAGCAGGCATAGCTGAAATCCTGGGATGTGCCATCATCGTAGAGAACCAGATAGGTATCAGGGGGAAGTTAGAGGTGAAACTCTTATCTTTGGGAGAATGAACAGCCTGATTCTTGTTCTGCTTGCAATGATCGGTTACCTGCTTGCTTACAGGTTTTATGGCAGGTTCATTGGTCGAAAGGTGTTTCAATTGTCGGCCCAACGGCTGATGCCGGCACATGAATTCAAAGACGGGATCGATTTTGTCCCTGCCAAACCAAATATTGTTTTTGGTCACCACTTCACCACCATTGCCGGTCTGGGACCTATCGTCGGACCCGCCATAGGAGTTATCTGGGGCTGGCTTCCCGCATTTTTATGGGTCTTTTTCGGGAGTATATTTATGGGGGCGGTACACGACTTCTCCACACTGGTGGTCTCTGCCAGGAACAGGGGAAAGTCTGTAGGAGAACTTACAGCAGATATTATCAGTCCCTCTGCCAGGTATGCCCTGCAGTTCATTATGCAGTTACTGCTCTTTATTGTTCTGGCTGTTTTTGCTATGATTGTAGGTTCGCTCTTTGTAACCTACCCTGAGGCTGTGATCCCGGTATGGGCTCAAATTCCGGTAGCTGTCTGGTTGGGTTGGAAGATCAGGCAGGGAAAGAATGAACTGATATGGTCCATTGCTGCACTTCTGATGCTTTATGCTTTTGTTCTAATCGGTGTGCGTTTTCCTGTTTCGTTGCCATGGAGCAGTGAGGTTTCGGTTGTGGTATGGTGTATTGTGCTCTTCATCTATCTCTTTTTTGCATCCACCATTCCCGTGCAAAAGCTGCTACAGCCCCGCGACTATATCAACTCACATCAGTTGTTGGTGGCCATGGCACTTCTTATCATTGGGATTTTTATATCGCATCCCGAATTTTCAGCTCCTGCCATTAACGCAAATTCATTTTTACCAGATTCGGATGTGCCTGATCTGGCACCCCTTCTCTTTATTGTGATTGCGTGTGGGGCCATTTCTGGCTTTCACTCACTGGCCAGTTCAGGAACCACCGTCAAGCAGGTGGACAATGAGATGGATACCCTGCCGGTGGGTTACGGCGCAATGATTATGGAGAGCTTTCTTGCAGTGCTGGTGATTATTGCTGTTGGGGCCGGACTGGGAATGAGACTTGAAACGGATGGAGGCGTGTTAACAGGTGTGGATGCTTATCAGCATCACTATGCCTCATGGTCCTCTGCCAGCGGTCTGTCGGCCAAGCTGGATGCATTTATTATAGGCTCTGCCAATCTCTTCTCTTCACTGGGAGTACCGGTGAAATACGGGGCAGCATTTGTGGTTGTATTTATTGTATCGTTTGCCAACACCACACTCGATTCTGCTGCCCGGATCCAACGAATCTCCCTTCAGGAGATTTTTTCCAAACCTGACGGAACGATCCGGAGGCCAGTAAATAATCGATACATGGCAACTTTTCTGATTGTTATTGCTGCTGCGGCTATGACCTTCTTTGAACCCGGGGGACAGGGGGCGATGGTGCTCTGGCCTCTATTCGGGTCATTGAATCAGCTGATGGCTGCACTGGCATTGGGAGTGGTCACTGTCTACCTGGCATCCAGGAAAATTCCGGTCTGGTACACACTTCTTCCGATGATAGTTATCCTGTTTCTGACTTTGTGGGCCATGGTAGAGAACCTGGTAGGTTTTTTGAGGGACGACGAGCTGCTGCTGGTACTGCTCTCCGGGTTGATTCTGGGCCTTACCACCTGGTTGACCTTCAGCAGTATGGTGGCGCTAATCAGGCGAAAAGCGCGTAGGACGGCTAATACCTGATGACAAAAGGCCCCAGTGATTCGGGCTTCATCTCCTCAATATCAATACGCTCTACCCAACTGAAACCGGTTCCCTCTCTGCACCAGTTGATAAACCGGGTACATCTCTCAGCATCTCCGTTAACCACTGCCCTGACCGATCCATCTGCGAGGTTCTCAACCCAGCCTCTTAATCGCAGAGATCGGGCCTGATTTCTTGCGGCTGCTCTGAATCCAACTCCCTGAACTCTTCCAAATACTATGATTTCGAACTGACTGTACATATGAGTGCCAATGCCTCAAATTTAAGGCAAAAGTATGAACAAGCGATGGAATCTGTTGTTTCAACATTATATTATCAAGATTACAGATGAGACGGTTGCAGACTACCTTTTTAACTCTCTTCGGATTTGCTTTTTTTTCGCTACTGCCATTGCAGGAGCTGATGGCACAACAAAGCTTTTACGATTTTTCCGTGGAGGATCTGCATGGAGAGGAGTTTGATCTCGCTCAACTGCAGGGAAAAAAGGTGCTGGTGGTCAATACAGCTTCCAAATGTGCACTCACTCCGCAGTACGAAGGGTTAGAGAGGCTGTACAGGATGTATGGCGGGGATGATTTTATCATTCTGGCATTTCCCAGCAATGATTTCGGTAGTCAGGATCCAGGGAGCAACAGTGAGATTGCCACATTCTGCTCCACAAAATATGAGATTACTTTTCCGGTAATGGCCAAAATTACAGTAAAGGGGGAGCAGAAGCATTCCCTCTACAAATGGCTTACCGAAGCATCAGAGAACGGGGTGGAGGAGAGCCGGGTTACTTGGAACTTCCAGAAGTTTATGATCGATGAAGGGGGAACTCTTGTGGGACATGTACCTCCCTGGAGAAAACCTGAATGTAAAGAGATTATATCGTGGATCACTGCAGAATAATGAGTGAGTAGAGCAGCTCATCCACCAGGTCGGTGCTGATCACCATGATGGTGCCTGATTTGGGCGGGCGGCCAGGCAGCTGCAGCTCCTGCTCCTTGAATATCCCTGTTGTTTTAGATTTGGACGGATCGATAAAACCTGCAATGATATCCGATGAGTTCTCTGAAGGGAAAAGTTTTTCAACCCTGTTGCCAATGACCTCCTTCTGCTTCATTTTCCAACGCTTCTCTGCATGCCTGTTAAAAAAGAGTACAAACCCCAGGTTGTTGATGGTAATCACACTGTAAGGCAACTCTTCCAACACATGGATATACTGTTTAACCTCTTTCTCAAACTTTACGATCTCCTGTTTCCTCAGGAGGTTGGTATCTTCCAGCTTCTTCTTTAGATCGAGAGTGGCAAGGCGCAGCTCTTCCTCTTTGCGGATCAGTTTTTCATGCTGCTTCCTGGAAGCAAGCTCCATCTCTTTCTCTTTTGAAATCTCATTGGCCAGGAATATCACCTTCTCCACCTCACCATACATGTCATCTACAGAGAGAAAAGTGGCTCTGAACCATAACTCCTCCTCAAACTTGGATTGCATTTTCAGCTGCCCCTGGAACGCTTCACCCCGGATCACATTTTCCCAGATCTCATTGAATCGTTCCTGCTCAGCGGTTCCGAAAAAATCAAAAACATTCATCTGGGCCAGTTCCATATCGGTGTAGTTCAAAGAGCTTCCAAACAGTGTGTTGCTCAATTGAAGTTTCCCATCGGGAGTGAAGATCGCCTTGGCATTGAGGCGGTCAATGGCCTCTATCTGGCTCTCATAGTCAAGGCTCTGTTTCTTCTGCTCTGTGGAGTCGATGGCCAGGAAGAGGATCTTTTCCACACTACCGTCGTCGCTCCTTACGCCGGTATAAGTAGCCATGGTCCAGAGGTCCTGGCCCATTTTGGTCTCATGCTTCATATAGCCTTCAAAGTGTCGTCCTCCCTTTGAAAGTTTTACCCAGAGTGAATTGAACCAGGTACGGTCCTTCTCATTGATAAACATGGAGATATGTTTCCCTTCTACCTCCCTGTTTCCCGAATATCCCAGTTTTTTCAGGAACCTGGTGTTGGCATAGAGCAAATTCCCATCCGTATTGTACTCCGCACGCATCAGGGTGTGGTTCACCGTATTGGTAAAACTGATAAAGATCTCCGCCTGCTTGGCGCCCTTCTCCTGAGCCAGTTTCAGGGCCTCCATGTTATGCCTCACCTGCTCTTCCTGAATCACCAGCTGATCTGCCTGCGCCCTGGTCTCTCTCAGGAGCTGCTCTGTACGCAGGTTGCTCTCCATGGTATTGATGGTGGTGGCTATATTTTCGGCCACACGCTGTACAAACTGAATCTGATAATCTTCCATCCGGTTGAAAGAGGCCATCTCAATGATCCCGAATACCTGGTCATTCCAGACCAAAGGTTCAATCAGAAGATAGCTGGGGTTGGCTTTGCCCAGACCCGAAGTGATGGTCAGGTATCCATCTCTGATCTTATCTGTATAATATCCCTGTCTCTCAACCGCAGCAGCCCCGATCAGACCATCGCCCCATGCCACCCGTTTATCTGGAAATTTCTTTCGGTCATAGGCATGACACGCCACCATCTCCAGGTATTTCTCCCCCTCAGCTTCCCGCGCAAGAAAAACAGCTCCCTGGTTGGCTTCGAGGTACTTCACCAACCCCGAAATCACGGCATTTGTCATGGTCTCCATCTCCAGGGAGTGTTTCCGAAGGATATCCCCGAATTCGGCCAGTCCTTCCGAGATCCAGTTTCTCTGGCGTTCATCCAGACGACGCTGCCGTTCCATCTCCCGGTTCCGTATGAGCGAATCTTTCAATTTATTCAGGGTATCAGATAGGGTCTGTTCGGTCAAAGTCAGCTCCACAGAACTATTCAGATCCCCGGCTATCAGGGCATGGGTAAATCGTTTGATCTCCTCATTTTTATCGGTCTCCTGCCTGATCCTTTCAGAGAGTGTATCAAGCTGTTTATAACGCCAGCTGGCAACAAATAGTCCGAAAAGCAGAGAGGGAATGGCCAGGAAATCGAGCAAGTACAGGATGGGGAAATCGCCATGAAGTTGTGCAATCAGCCTGAATGAGAATGGTGTTTCCCGTGCATGGAGCAGAAGACCGTATTCAATGATTGTTAGCACTACTCCCAGTACAAATCCAATTGCACTGTAACGGATGATCATCTCTTTTTTATCCAATTCTAACATCCACTGCTGCTGTAAGCACTAAATTTAGTTAATATTTTCTATTTTTATCACCTGTCTCTAAATGTGCCTGACTATGCTGAGAATTCT
>JAGLTY010000054.1 GCA_023135025.1 Bacteroidales bacterium
GGGCCAGATCAACCGCCTCTTCAATGGATTCGGCAACCACGTAATCGTTGGGCCCCTCACCATAGAAAAAGGCCGGGATCCGGTGTCCCCACCAGAGCTGACGAGAGATGCACCAGTCCTTCACATTCTCCATCCAGTGGCGGTAGGTGTTCTTGAACTTGGCAGGCTGAAGTTGCACATCATCGTTCATCACACTATCAAGCGCCGGCGCACTCAGCTCCTTCATCTTCAGGAACCACTGCAGGCTTAGCTTGGGCTCTATCACCGCATCGGTGCGTTCCGAAAAGCCCACCTTATTCATATAGTCCTCGCTCTTCACCAGGTTCCCCTCCTGCTCCAGCATGGGTATTATCAGCTCCCTTGCTTTGAACCGCTCCTCTCCCACCAGCACCTGTGCCGCTTCATTAAGGGTCCCATCGTCGTTAAAGATATCGATGGATTCCAGGTTGTGTTTCAGCCCCAGCTCATAGTCATTGATATCGTGGGCAGGGGTTATTTTCAGTGCCCCGGTACCAAACTCCCGGTCCACATACTCATCCACGATTACGGGTATGGAACGGTTCACCAACGGCACCAACACCCTTTTGCTGTGATATTTTTTATACCGGTCATCCTCCGGATGCACACATAGGGCGGTATCGCCCAGGATGGTTTCGGGACGGGTGGTGGCGATGGTGATATACTCCTCTTCCCCCTCCACCTGGTAGCGGAGATAGAACAACTTTGAGGCCACCTCTTTATAGATTACCTCCTCATCGGAAACGGCTGTAAGCGCCTGGGGATCCCAGTTCACCATTCTGACTCCACGATAGATCAACCCTTTCTTAAACAGATCCACAAACACCTGGATTACGCTCTCCGACAACACCTCATCCATGGTGAAACAGGTACGGTCCCAATCGCACGATGCCCCCAGCTTTTTCAGCTGCTCCAGGATGATTCCTCCATGCGTATGGGTCCACTCCCACGCATGCTCCAGGAACTCCTCCCGGGTCAGATCGGTTTTTTTGATCCCCTCTTCGGCCAGCTTATTGACCACCCTCGCTTCGGTGGCAATAGATGCATGATCGGTTCCCGGTACCCAGAGTGCATTTTTTCCCTGCATGCGGGCACGGCGGATCAATACATCCTGCAGGGTATTATTGAGCATATGTCCCATGTGCAACACACCTGTTACATTGGGTGGCGGAATCACAATACAGTAAGGTTCACGTTCATCGGGGGTGCTTTTGAAAAAGCCATGCTCCATCCAGTAAGAGTACCATTTGTCCTCCACACTGGCGGGGTCATATTTTGATGGAATATCCACGCGTAAAATGGTTTTAAATCGTTGCCCGCAAAAGTAGTAAAAATTTGGGGTTAAGCGTAAACCGCTGCAGGTTCACCGATCACGGTTTACCATTCACCGAATTTTTGCAAAAATCTGCCCTGAAAACTAAAAAAACTAAAATAGTTTTCATATACTTGTCGAAAATTTCAAAACAAATGGAAGTCAGAGAGAGGATACTGGTTGAATCAGGAATGCTGTTCGGCAAATATGGTATTAAGAGCATGACCATGGATTCGCTTGCCGAAAATATGGGGATCTCCAAGCGTACCATTTATGAGCGGTTCAAAGACAAAGACACCCTGCTGAAGGAGGTGATCCGATACTACAAGAGCCAGACCCAGAAAGAGGCTCATAAGCTGATCGACCAGTCGGACAATGCCATCGAGGCACTCTTCCGAATCATAAAGATGACTGTTGGTCAGATGATGCGAATGAGCCCCGCTTTTTTCCATGATTTTAAAAAATACCATCAGAAAGTATTCAAAGAATTTGCCGAACCGGGTGAAATCCGCGATTTCAGTATAACCAGGAAGCTGCTTGAGACCGGCATTGAGCAAAAGGTATTCAGAGACGATATCAACATAGATATTGTCAACCAGACCCTCCATACACTGTTTGATCTATTCGGTCACGACAGCAGGCTGGTCGAAGCTGGTTTCCAGCGGAAAGATATGTTCGACCAAATCCTTGTTCCCTTCTTCAGGGGAATATCCACAAAAACAGGACGAAAGCTCCTTAAAGATTGTAGAACCATTATAGAATAAAAGAGACCGAGATATGAAAAACAGAAAGATTATCACTCTATTCACCCTGCTCCTGGCCATGATGGGTCTATTCACCCCCGGGATCAGTCAGCAACCGGCAGAGAACCTGGTTCTGAACCTGCAGGGGGCCGTGGACCATGCAATCTCCTACAACAAATCGCTGCTGAATGCACGCCTGGAGGTGGAGAGATCGCGAAAAAGCCTCTGGGAGTCCATAGCCCAGGGACTTCCCCAGGTGGATGGAACCGTCGACTACATGACCTATTTCAATTATGAAATGGAATTCAACTTTGGCATGGGAGAAACACCCGCCTTCACCCCGGAAGAGATGCTCGAAGCGTGGAACCAGACATCGGCAGCCTTCCCGGGAGTTACCCAGCAGGACATCTATAATTATTCAGCAGGAACCTATTATGAAGGGGTGCTCCAATCGATGTTGCCACCATCCACTATTCTGCTCTCTGATCAGTCCACCGCCAAATTGAGGGTGTCGCAGCTGATCTTCAGCGGACAATACATTGTGGGAATCCAGACCGCCAAGCTGGCACAGCAGATATCGGAACAGAACCTGGAGTTCAATGAGCTGAACATCAAAGAGTCGGTGATCGGCTCCTACTACCTGGTACTGATTACCGAGGAGTCGCTTGAGATCCTTAAACAGAATCTGGATAACCTGGAAGAGACCCTTGATCAGACCCGTATCATGTTCAATACAGGGATGGCGGAGCAGACCGATGTGGACCAGATCCACATTACTGTGAACCAGCTGGCCAACGCCACCACCGCCCTGGAGAGGAACCTGGAACTGAACTACAATATATTGCGTTTCCAACTGGGCATTGAGACCAATGTGGATCTGCAGCTGACCGATAACCTGGAGTCCCTTTTCACAAACCTGCAGGTCGAAACAGCCCTGGCAATCCCATTTTCCATCGAGAACAATGTAACCTACCAGATCATGCAGACCCAGGAGGAGATCAATAAGAAATTACTCAATCTTGAGCAGTGGAACTACGCCCCCACCATTGCCGGTTTTTACAACTATAACGCCAAAATCAAAACCACCAATTTTGATATGAATCCCAACCATCTGGCTGGCCTCTCCATGGCGGTGCCAATTTTTTCCAGTGGTCTGAGAAAGGCACGGGTCGACCAGGCCAAAATTGATTACAATATGGCGCAGATCAACCGCGATATCATGGAGGACCAGTTGACCCTTCAGGAAAAACAGTTTAAGTACAACCTTCAAAGCTCTCTGGAGAACTACTTCACCCAGGAGGAGAATGTGGAGGTGGCCCAGCGTGTCTATGACAGCTACCGCCGGAAGTTTGAGCAGGGCATGGCCAGCAGCCTCGACCTGACACAGGCCAACAGTAACTACCTGGATGCAGAGAGCAACTACCTGACCGCCATTCTGGAGGTGATGAATGCCAAGCTGCAGCTCGATAAACTGATGAATAACCTTTAGCCCCGTTACAACAGAGAAAACAGAACCGATCATGAAAACAATATCCACCATGAAAACAATAAAACTAGTTTTGCTTACCGCCTTTGCCGGCGCAGCGTTAACTGCATGCAACATGAAGCCCCCCGGAGCCGCTGGAAATGAAGCCACAGCTGCGGTAGAGAAGAGAGTGCAGCCAGTGAAAGTAATGGACCTGGTCTACAGTGAAATAGCGATTGAACAGCACAGTACTTCTACCGTGGTTGCCTTCGAGGAGACCTATCTCTCCCCGGCACTTCAGGGAAGGATCCGAAGTATAAAGGTGGAGATAAATGATCATGTGAAAAAAGGCGATCTCCTGGTGGAGCTGGACCGCACCCAGCTGGACCAGACACAACTTCAGTACCAGCAGCTAAAGACCGATCTGGCCCGGATGGACACCCTGCTCCGGTATGGTTCCATTACACAGCAGGCCTACGACCAGATGGGGGCACAGGTGGAAACCACAGCCCTTGTACTGAAGAACCTGGAAGAGAACACCCTGCTCAGGGCTCCCTATTCGGGGATCATCACCGGAAAATACTTCAACGACGGTGAACTCTTCTCCCCGGCTCCCAATACTCCGGCGGGAAAAGCAGCACTGATTTCGATGATGCAGGTGGATCCTGTGAAACTGATGGTCAACCTGAGTGAAAAATATCTACCCCTTGTCAAAGAGGGCATGACTGCCACCATCACCACTGACGTCTATGCTGACGAAAAAAAATCCGGAAAGGTATTCAGAATCCATCCTACTGTCAGCGCTGCCACCCGAACCTTTGTGGTAGAGGTGAAAGTCCACAACAAGAATGAGAAGTTGAAGCCGGGCATGTTTGCACGGGTCAGCCTGAAACTTGGCGAAACAGAAGCTTTGATTGTGCCTGCAATTGCCGTGATGCAACAATCGGGGACCAACGAAAGATATGTCATGTTACATGAGAACGGAACCGCAAAAAAGGTTACTGTCCAGATTATTAACAGGCATGATGACCAATTGGAAATCTCCTCCCTGGAAATCAAAGGCGGAGAACAACTGATCTATGCCGGGCAGACCAAACTGGAAGACGGCGCCATGGTAAATGTAGTGGCTGATTAACATAATAAAACACCTGAGATGAGTATCTACGGAAACGCGGTCAGACGACCGATCACAACAATAATGATCTTTGTGGCACTGCTGGTGGTGGGAGTATACTCCCTCAACAAGCTGCCCATCGATTTCTACCCTGATATTGACTTCCCGGCCATATCGGTAATCACCACCTATTCAGGAGCCAGTGCAGCCGATATTGAAACCAATGTGACACGGTCCATTGAGTCTGGCCTGAACTCTGTCAGCAACCTGAAGAACATCTCTTCGGTATCGCGCGATAACATGTCCATTGTGGTCTGCGAATTTGAATGGGGAACCAATCTGGATGAAGCATCCAATGAGATGCGGGATGCCATCAGCTTTGTGGAGCAGTTCCTGCCGGAGGAAGTGGACAAATCGACCCTTTTTAAATTCAGCTCCAGCGCCATGCCCATTCTCTTTTACGGGGTCACAGCCGATGAGAGTTACCAGGCCATTGCCAACATCCTGGATGAAAAGGTGGTTAATCCGCTGAACCGGATCGACGGAGTGGGTTCGGTGGGACTGATGGGTGCCCCTGGCCGCGAGATACAGGTGGATATCGATCCCAGGAAAATGGAATCCTATAGTATAACAGTGGAGATGATTGCAGGGGTTCTGAATGCAGAAAACCTGAACCTTCCTGCAGGGAACATCGAAATGGGGATGATGGACTATCCACTGAGGATCAAAGGGGAGTTTCCTTCCAGCGATGTGCTGGATGATATTGTGCTGGCCAGCTTCAACGGGCAGACCATCTTCCTGAGGGATGTGGCCACCATTAAAGATACCATTCGCGACACCTCACTGGATGAGCGGTTGAACGGTAAAACCGGAATGAGGATTGTGATCCAGAAACAGTCTGGAGCCAATACCGTACAGGTGTGTAAAGATATCAATGCCATGATGCCCGAACTGATTGCATCGCTTCCCGACGATATCGAGATCACCACTTTCTTTGACTCTTCCGAGTTTATTATGGACTCCATCAACAACCTCTCAACCACCCTGTTGTTTGCTGCCATCGCAGTGATACTGGTAGTGCTCTTCTTCCTGGGACGATGGAGGGCCACCTTTATCGTCATCCTGACCATTCCTATCTCACTGATCGTTGCATTCATCTACCTCTACATTTCAGGAAGTTCCATCAACATCATCGCCCTGTCGTCGCTCTCCATAGCCATCGGGATGGTGGTGGATGATGCCATTGTGGTGCTGGAAAATATCACCAAGCATGTGGAGCGGGGAAGCAGACCGCGGGAGGCAGCCATCTATGCCACCAATGAGGTGTGGCTGGCAGTGATCGTGACTACCCTTACCGTGGTGGCTGTTTTCCTGCCCCTGACCCTGATTGGCGGCATGACCGGGGAGCTGTTCAGGCCCCTTGGATTCATTGTGACCATCACCGTGGTAACCTCCACCATCAGTGCCATCTCGCTGACGCCCATGCTGGCATCAAAAATGATGAAGCTTAGAAAAAAACCAAAAAAGGTGCGTGCCTTCAGTTACGACAACATCATCGGGCGGTTCCTGAACAAGCTGGACAGTCTCTATGAAAGATCTCTTCGGGTGGCCCTCCGGTTCAGATGGGGTACCCTGATTATCGCCCTGGTCATATTCCTTGGATCAATGGCCATGGCCGGTGGAATGGGTTTCCAATTTATGCCTGAAGCCGACCAGGGATCCATGACCGCTGCTATTGAGCTGCAAACCGGCCTCCGGGTGGATGAAACCACCAAGGTGGCACGAAAGATCGATGCCTTTATTGCGGAGAACATGCCAGAAGCGCAGTTTTACTATACTTCATCCGGTTCGGACGACCAGGGAGGGATCATGTCTCTCTTTATGGAGTCGGGATCGCACCGGATCAACATCAACTTCACCCTCACCGATCTGGAAACCCGGGAACGCAATGTATGGGATCTTTCCAATCTGCTCACCGAATACCTGGAAACCATTCCGGAGATTGTCACCTTCGATGTGGTACCCAACGGGGGCATGGGAGGCACCACCGAAAACAATGTGGTGGTGGAGATCTACGGGTATGATTTCGAAACCACCTCCATGATTGCCAACGCCCTGGCCGACAGCGTCAGAACCATACAGGGTGCCACCAGTGTCAATGTGAGCCGCGATCCCTCTAAACCCCAGCTTCAGATTGTACCTGACAGGGAAAAGATAGCCCAGTACGGTCTGAATACCTTCACCCTGGCCAACGCGGTCCGTAACCGGGTGGAAGGTCCCTATATGAGCAGGTATCGTGAAGAGGGGGATGAGTATGACATTGTGGTCCGGTTTGTGGAAGAGGAGCGAAATGACCTCTCGGACATCAATAACATTGCACTGGTAAATATGAATAACCAGGTGATCCGCCTGGGCGAGGTCGCCCATATCGAGGAGCACTGGTCCCCACCCAACATCGAGCGCAAGAACAGGGAACGGATGGTGACCGTATCCATCACGCCTTATAAGGTGCCTTTGAATGTAATGGCCGAACAGGTGCAGACCAAGATCAATAATATGGATATTCCATCGGATGTGAACATCCAGATGGGAGGCGCCGTGGAGGATATGCAAGAGTCCATGAAGGACCTGATGCTGCTTCTGCTGCTCAGCCTGGTACTCACCTACCTGGTGATGGCCAGTCAGTTCGAGTCCATGAAAATGCCCTTTATCATCATGTTCTCCATTCCATTTGCCTTTACCGGGGTGGTCCTGGCCCATGTGGCAACCGGTACCACCATGAGTGTGATCTCCATGGTGGGGGGTGTGATGCTGGTGGGAATTGTGGTGAAGAACGCCATTGTGCTTGTGGACTACATCAACCTGATGCGTGAACGGGGACTGGAACTTCGTGAAGCGATCATCGTGTCGGGCAAGTCAAGGCTGCGCCCTGTACTGATGACTTCACTGACCACCATTCTGGCAATGTTACCCCTGGCCATGAGTACGGGATCAGGTTCCGAGATATGGAGCCCCATGGGCATTTCGGTAATCGGCGGATTGATATTCTCCACCATTGTGACACTGGTACTGGTCCCGGTGATCTACCATATGATGCTTCGCCGGAGTGACCAGCGGAAAAAGGCTGTGGAATACAAATTTTTAAACGGACACGGGGAGTCTCTGCCCGAAAACCAATAGAAGATGAAAGCAGTATTTATTGTATATAACCAGGCACACACCGAGAAGGTAGAATACCTGTTTGAGATGTTGAATATCAGTGGATTTACACGCTGGACCGACCTCACTGGCCGGGGCAGTGTGGATGGGCCACCACATATGGGAACCCACACCTGGCCGGAACAGAATACAGCCAGGATGGCGGTCATGGAAGATGATACCATTGCCTCTGTCCTGGAAGGTGTTAAAAAGCTGGACGAAGAGAATAAAGATGTGGGGATCCGCGCATTTGTGTGGAACATCGAAGACTCATATTAGGCTTTGCCTGACGAGTCAACGAGTGAGCATGCTCGCGTTGCTCGACTGCTTGCCGGTCATGGAGGTGATTGCAAGCTTCAGGATCACCATGCGGTTTATACTCTTCGGGCTGAATTCAACCAGTTCAGGCGCCCCGTGCTGTGCCATGATCACCTCCAGCCCCTGCTGTTTGCTCTCCTCATCGGAGAGAATCTCCACAGTTGCGTACCCCACCACAGAACGGTAGCGGGTGGTCCAGTCGCAGGCCCGCTCCCCTTTAAAGATCTCGACCATATCCTCTACCTCGAAACAGACCCGGTTGTCTTTCCGGAGCAGGTCGATCTTCTTCCCCTCCGGAGCAGAATGGATGTAGAGGCAGCCATCGCTGTACCCATAGTTGAATGGTATAATATAGGGCAATTCCCCATCCATCATGGCTACCCTGCAGATGGTAACACCCGAAAGGATCTCATCCAAAATCTTTTCATCTTTAATCTCCTGGTTTGCTTTTCTCATATTTTCAAATGGAAATTTAATATGAATATAGTTACTTTATGAAAATGAAGTACTTTTATGCATTCATTGAAAGTTATGAGAGTTCAACTGATAGCAGCTATGGCCATGATGGCCATGACGATCGGTACTACAGGATGTGCCGACACACCGGAAGAGAAGGCAAAAGAGCATGGCCAGGAGATCTGGTTCGAAGCGTACATGCACGACTATGGACAGATTGAGGAGGATAGTGACGGGACCTGGTCCTTTGCATTTAAGAATCTGGGGGAAGAGTCTATTGTGATCAACCGGGTACGATCCACCTGTGGCTGCACCGTCCCCGTTTGGCCCCGGGAGCCCATTGAACCGGGAGCCTCCGGTGAAATAGCAGTCAAGTATAATACGGCACGGACCGGCACTTTTATGAAATCGGTTGTTGTATACTCAACTGCTGCCAATTCGCCGGTAAAGCTGCAGATCAAAGGAAAAGTAATCCCCAAATAAGATAATATGCCAACCATTTCAAAAAAAGGAGTGCAAATGCCAGCATCTCCCATCCGGAGACTGGTCCCCTATGCCGAAGAGGCCAAGAAAAAGGGGAGAAAGGTCTACCATCTCAACATCGGTCAGCCCGATATCAAAACCCCGGAAGTGGCCCGCGATGCGGTGAAGAACATGACCGCGAAGGTGATTGAGTACAGCCACTCTGCCGGGAACGAAAGTTACAGGCGAAAACTGGCCGCTTTCTACCAGGGCATCGGCATCAATGTGGACCATACCGAAATGCTGATTACTACCGGCGGTTCGGAGGCGATCTCATTTGCACTGATGGCAACGGTGGACCCCGGCGAAGAGGTGATTGTACCGGAACCATTCTACGCCAACTACAATGGTTT
>JAGLTY010000055.1 GCA_023135025.1 Bacteroidales bacterium
GGGAATGCCATACGTGAACAGGTGATCAGGGGACAGTATATGCCTTCTCACGTGCGAGGAGAGACGATGACCGGCTACAGGTCCGAGGAGGGGGTGCCAGAAGATAGCCGGACCGAGACCTTTGTGGCCATGAAATTATATATCGATAACTGGCGCTGGGGCGATGTCCCCTTCTATATACGTACGGGTAAGAGACTGCCCACCAAGGTGTCAGAGATCGTGGTCCATTATAAACCCTCTCCCCACACGCTCTTTTGCGATCATAAAGGTGGTACTGTTGGTGGGAACCAGCTGGTGATCAGGATTCAGCCCGATGAGGGGATTCTGTTGAAGTTCGGAATGAAAGTACAGGGCGCCGGCTTCAAGGTTCAGGATGCCAATTTAGATTTTCACTATAAGAACCTGACCGATAGTTATATTCCTGAAGCATATCAGCGATTGTTGCTGGACTGTATGCAGGGCGATAGTACACTCTATACCCGTGGTGATGCGGTGGAGACGGCATGGCGCTTTGTGGATCCGGTCCTGGCTGCCTGGCAGGATGAGAGGAGTATCCCGTTGCATGGTTACCCCTGTGGTACCTGGGGACCTGCAGTGGCGGACCAGATGTTTGAAGGTAAGGGGTATACCTGGCGTTATCCATGTAAGAACCTGGCCGATGACGGCCTCTATTGTGAATTGTAATGGAGAGAAAGAGAAATTATATCTATCCTGATAAGGATTCGTTGGTGGCTGCTTTTGTTTGTGAGGTCTCACGCTACCTGAAAGAGCATTCGGGTGGGGGAGGGCCGCTGAATATTGCCCTTTCGGGCGGATCAACCCCGCTTGCCATATTCAGGCAGCTGGCGGAACAGACCAGCCGGGAAGATTGGTCGGATGTGCACCTTTACTGGGGAGATGAAAGGTGTGTTCCACCCGATCACCCTGAAAGTAATTATGGCAATGCCCGGGAAGCATTGCTGGAACCGGTGGCCCTGGATCAGGACCGGATCCATCGGATCAGGGGAGAGGAGAAACCCCATGGGGAGGCTGGCCGGTACGGGGAGGTGCTGCTGAAACAGCTGCCTCTGGAGAATGGTTTCCCGGTATTTGACTGGATATGGCTGGGACTGGGAGCGGATGGTCATACCGCCTCCATCTTTCCCCACCAGATTGAGTTATGGACTGCCGGATCACCCTGCATAGCATCCAGCCACCCGGTCACGGGTCAGCCAAGAATCTCCATCTCGGGGGGTGTGATCAATGTAGCAAAGCGGGTCTCCTTTATAGTTTCCGGCAAGGAGAAAGCAGCAGTTATCAAAGAGATTTTCTTTAAAGAGGGGCGCTATATGGAGTATCCTGCTTTTTATGTTAACCCGGGATCGGGTAACCTGGAATGGTATCTTGACCAGAATGCCACCAACCTTCTATAACCATGGACAACCTGTACACCATTGAACATGCCAGGATGCTGGACCGGAATGATCCGCTCGGGCATTTCAGGCAGGGTTTTGTAATCAAGGATCCTTCCATTGTCTACCTGGATGGAAATTCGCTTGGACGACTGCCTGAAAAAACAGTGGAGTTTATGGAGAACACCATCAGGGAGCAGTGGGGAGAAGGGCTTATCAGGAGTTGGAACGAGGGATGGTATAACCAGTCGGTCCGGCTGGGTAAGAAGATTGCGCAGATTATCGGGGCGCATCCCGATGAGGTGATCATATCAGACTCAACCTCCGTCAACCTCTATAAACTTGCCTTTGGAGCATTGAAAGCCAGGGAGGGCAGAACTGAGATTATCTCGGATGATATGAATTTCCCCTCCGATCTCTATATCCTGCAGGGATTAATCGGACAGTTTGGTGGCAATCATACTTTGAGGCTGTTAAAATCGCCGGATGGGATCTCATCGGATATGACCGAGCTGGTCCGAATGGTCAGTCACAGTACTGCCCTGGTATCCCTTTCGCATGTTGCCTATAAGAGTGCCTATATGTACGATATGGAGCGAGTGACCGAGCTTGCACATATGCACGATGCGCTGGTTTTGTGGGACCTGAGCCATTCGGTGGGGGCGGTCCCGGTGAGCCTGAACAGGGTTGGAGTGGATCTGGCTGTTGGTTGCACCTATAAATATTTGAACGGAGGACCCGGTTCGCCAGCTTTTCTCTATGTGAGAAGAGAGTTGCAGGAGCAACTGGAGAATCCCATCCAGGGCTGGTTTGGGGAGCAGAATCCATTTGAATTCAATCTGCACTACAGGGAGTCTGAAGGGATCCGTAAGTTCCTGACCGGAACTCCACCGGTGATCTCAATATCGGGACTGGAACCTGCCCTGGATATGATCCTGGAGGCCGGCATCGGATCGATCAGGCAAAAAAGTGTGGCACAGAGTGAATACCTGCTATCCCTGTCCAAAGAGTGGTTGTTAGGAAGAGGCTTCAGGGCGGGATCGCCCGGGTTTGCCGAGAAAAGAGGATCACATATCTCATTGAAACACGCCGAGGGTTATCGCATCTGTAAAGCATTGGCCGACCCGGGGGTGGGAGAGTGTGTGGTGATTCCCGATTTTCGGGAACCTAATAATATCCGACTGGGAATCAGTCCCTTATACACCACTTACGAGGATATTTTCAGGGCCATGGCTAAGTTGAAAGAGATTATTGGTGGAAAACTGTATGAAAACTATCCCAGTACCAGGGAGCAGGTAACCTAAAGAAAATGGTTGAGAGTAATCTCTCTTAAATTCCGGAAAGAATCTTCTTCAGGTTAACCGCGCTCTGCTCTGCAAACTTCATCGGTTCTTCCGGGAAGTCGCTCTCAATGATCAGGTGGTCGATGCCAGCATTGTCCACTTTGCTGATAATGGTCTTAAAATCGATGATACCCTCACCGATAATGGTCTGGTTTTTAAATATCTTCGAAGCAATCTCCATATTCATAAAGGGTTCGTTGGTGTTGTAAACCCGCTCCATTTTTTGTGCCATCTCCTTGATGTGCAGGAGCTTTATGCGTCCCGGGTTTTTTTGGATCAGTTTTACCGGATCCACACCTGCCACAGCGGCCCAGAAGAGATCCAGTTCGAATGAGACCAGGTCGGGATCGCTGTTCTTTACCAGAATATCAAAGGCTGTCACCCCGTCATAAACTGCAAACTCCTGACTGTGGGTATGGTAACCGTAGTGAATCCCGTCAGCTTTGCACCTCTCTCCAAATTTATTGTAGAGTTCTGCAGCAGCTTTGTAATCATCGGCCGATTGGCCTATGAAAATGGGACTCAGGATGTATTTCTGCCCAATGATCTTAGCCGCATTAATGGCCTCATCGATGTTGTGTTTCAGGGAGGCGTCAGAGATATGGGCCGAGCTAGATTTTAGTCCCAGGTCGTCGAGCATCATCCGGATCTCTTTGGGGGTCTTGTCATAATAGCCATACCCGGAAAGCCCCATCATGGTGATCAGCGGATTGTTCTTAATCTCCTCTTCCGGACTGAAATAGTAGGGACCGGCAAACTCGAGATTTTTGTATCCAAAATCTGCCAGTCTCTTTATTGTACCGGTGAAATCATCGGAAAGAGGTTTGGACATCGTGTAGAGCTGAATCCCAATATCCCTTGAAATAGCTGCTCTGCGGGAGACAAATCCTGTGTTGAGCAGAGAGACTCCCGCAGCAGCAGTTGCACTGTTTCTGATGAAAGTGCGTCTTTTCATCATTCGAATCCGCTATTGTGGCTTGGTCATTTTCATGACGAATTCGCCACCCTGAGCAAAGAGGAAGCCTGAATATCTATCCCCTTCGAAGGTGCCTTCCAGTTCTACAAGGATTCCGTCTGTGTCAAGTTCTGCTTTCAGAATGTTCTCTTCGATGGTAATCTTATCCAGATCCATCTCTCCCATGGGATTTATAAGGGTCCCTTTCAGGACACCCTCTTCCTTGGAAATCACAAGGGTTCCATCGATATCTACCGGGAGCTCTTCAACCACATAATCCCAAGATCCCAGATACTGGGCATGAGGATCTTTTGCAACTTTCAGTGAGGCACATGAGGAGAATGCAATGAGCACGGTGAGCAGCAGAGCGAAATTTCTAATGGTATTGTTTTTCATAATGTCTTTTATTGGGTCATAGAATGTGTTAAATATACACAATAAATATGAGTCAAGGCAACTTTTCTTATGCTGTTTGACATGGATTAATACACCAATCATCTGGAATTGTATCTGTGTGATTACTATCTTGTTTGACCAAACCCAAACAATTGCTATGGCACGCTTCAGCAAAAGAAAACCCGATACTGTGATGGTCAAGGGCCGGAAACTGGTCTGCCCGGTCTGTGACAACGACCAGTTTATTGAGACAAAAGCCCAGATGAATACAGCGATTGCCTCTCTTTTTGACGTGGACTTTGCCAACAAAACGGCACGCTGCTTTGTATGCTCAGAGTGTACCTATGTCTTCTGGTTCAGGGGATAGGGGATAGTGCCACAATCCTTTGTACCTCCCTGAGCAGCAAAGGAAAAGCTGGAGTCAGCATGTTGTGCCCATATCCATCCATCTCGTATAACCTGGTATCGGGATGACCAACCACCTTCATCATCCGCATCAGGTAGGCATTCTCCTCATATCTGCCCAGCATCTCCATCTCCCGGTCGCCGGTGATCAACAGCAGGGGTGGAGCATCTTTTCGCACATGAAACAGTGGAGCCAGGTCATCCACAACGGGCTGTGTCCCTTCGATTCCCCGCTCGGTCCTTACGGTAAAGTGGGTGATGGTGTGACCGCTGAAGGGGGTGAGTCCGGCGATGCGATTGGCATTGATATCATGCCTGTTTAACCACCTTTGATCCAGTCCCACCATGCTGGTGAGGTATCCCCCTGCAGAGTGGCCCGAAACAAAGACCAGGTCCGGATCTCCGCCAAACTCTTCAATGTGATTGAAGACCCAGGCTACTGCCGCTGCAGCATCTTCAATATATACAGGGGCCTTAATTTTTGGGTACAAACGGTAGTTGACAGCCACCACCGCCACACCTTTCTCCTTAAGTGCTTCCGGAATAAATTTGTTTCCACCGGTCAGGCCACCCCCATGAAACCAGACCACCGTGGGGAATCCTTCTATATCAACCGGATGGTATAGATCGAGTACACAACGTTCTTTGATGTATTCATCAGTAACAGTATCTGTATCTGAGTAGTAATTGATATTCAACTTTGTTATGTAATCGGTCTGTTGAGCATTGGTGAGAAAACAGCTTGCAGCAAACAGGATGGTCAATATGGGCTGTTTCATTTTTTCTATATTTATCAGTTTTAAGATTACCGATATTAAATATAAAAAAGCTATTTTAGAAGCCTATCCTTTTTACAGATGAATCAGTACGCTGAGACTCTTGTTCATGAACTAAAAGTCAGGTCGGTCCCACAAAAAGCAGACTGGTGGAACAGCTACATGAAAGGTGAAATCCGGTTTGTGGGGACAGGTATTCCCGAAATCAGGAAGCTTTTAAAGGAGAAGAACAGAAGCGAGGGCCTGGATCAACTACCCATGAATCAGCAGGTTGGTCTGGTAAACGGATTGATGCGAAGTAAACTGGCCGAGCATAAACTTGCGGCCATCCTCTATATCCAGCTCTTCTGGCTGGGGAATCAAAAAAACTCATTTCTTTTAAGCCTGATCTCCGACTGGTTTACCGACCGGTATATCCATGACTGGAACACAACCGACTGGCTCTGTGTAAAGGTGCTTACGCCCATGGTCGATTCCGGCGATGAACAGGTAATCTGGACCCTGAAAAGATGGAACCGTGATCCCTATCTCTGGAAAGCCCGGGCCTCTCTTGTCCCCTTTGCCCGATCGAAGAGTATAGGTGACCATTCAAAAAGTATCGAGCGTTTTTCGGATATCCTGATCCGGCGCGAGGAGCGGTTTGCCAAGACCGCCGTGGGATGGGTGATGCGTGAATACTCCAAGTTGGATGAGGATTTCGTACTCGGCTTTCTCAGCAAGCATGTGAAACACACCACCTGGGAAGTTAAAAGAAATGCCCTGAAATATTACCGACAAAAACTCAAGTTGCCATGAGAAACCTGTTCATTATTCTTATTTCAGCATTCGTCATGCTGTTGACCTCCTGTTATTCCTCAGGCGAATCAACCGGCGACTTTAATCTCCTTCCAAAGCCACGGGTTGCCGAATTTAAAGGCCCCAGCGCCTTGTTTCCCGATTCGATTACCCACTACCGGCTGGCCGATGGAATTAGACTTCCGGTTCCGCCGGAGTACGTGAAAGAGATGGAGGAGACCAGTAAGCTGTCTGAAACCCATTTTGTGTTCAGGAGGGACCAATCGCTGGAGATCGAGGATGAGGGATATATCCTGGACATTACCAGGGATCAAGTTACCATTACCGGTAACAAGAGAGCTGGCCGGTTATACGGATATATGACCCTGCAACAACTGATGAGCGATGCCAGAGAGCAGGGCGTTCCTTTGCCTATGTGTCATATTGAGGACTCTCCCCGGTTGTCGTACAGGGCTATTCATCTGGACATGAAGCACCATATGGAGAAAACCGAATACTACTATGAGCTGATGGATCAACTGGCCCGTTACAAGATAAATGGTGTGATCGCCGAGGTGGAAGATAAGCTGGGTTATGAGCGACAGCCACTGGTCGGTTCTGCAGATGCCCTGAGCATGGAGGAGTGGAAGAAGCTGAGTGATTATGCCAAAGCACTCAATATTGAGATTAGTCCGCTCGTGCAGGGACTGGGCCATGCATCGTTTATCCTGAAGCACGACCAGTATAAGGATTTGCGCGACGATCCGGAGAGTGACTGGGCTTTTAATCCGCTCGATCCGGAAACCTACGAGCTGCAATTTGACCTCTACCTGGATGCACTGAAGGCCATGCCACGCGGCGATTACCTGCATGTGGGTGGTGACGAGGTGCATACCACCGGAAGGGGTAGCGGAAAAACAGAACTGGAACTGCAGCTGACCTGGTTAAACAGAGTGTGTGAATTTGCAGAGGAGCATGATCGTACTGCCATCTTCTGGGATGATATGCCCATCAAATATGCAGGTCTTTACAGTCCCATGTTCAACACCCGTTATTCGAGGGAAGAGGTGGACAGCATGTGGAGTGAGAATGAACATAAACTCCTGGAATCGCTGGATCTCTTCCCAAAGAAATGCATCTATATGCGCTGGAATTACAGCCATCCACAGGCTGAAGGGAACATCAAGGCCATGGAGTGGTTCTCTGAACATGAACTACCGGTGATGGGTGCAACTGCCGGACAGACACGCTGGAAGCTGATGCCTCAAAATGAGAGTAATATGGAAAATATCAGATCCTTTGCCAATACCTCCATTGAGAAGGGGATAGATGGTCTGTTATTGACACTCTGGGATGATGATTCGCCCCACTTTGAGCTTTACATGCGCGGCATTCTTGCCTTTGCAGAGTATGCCTGGTCGGGCGACCAGCGGAGCAAAGAGGAGATTAAAGCCGCTTACCGCCACCGGGAGTATGCCATTGCACTATCGGGTGAGGAGTATGGGTTTGTGGACCAGCTGGAACATGCAGTGGGCTGGTGGAACGCTGCCCTGTTGAAATCCAATAGTCGCAACAACCTTCGAAAGATGGAGGATCCGGCCAGTGAGGCGGTGATTGATCTACCCTTTTCAGGAGAGAAGGGGGAGTGGACCGCCAGCCATTCAAAGAGGATGCAGGAAGCGGCAGCGGTGATGAGGGATTGTGATGCGATCGCCTCCACCATCGAAACCATGAAAGCCCAGACCCAACGGAACCACTACCGGCTGGAGGTATATGAGCAGGTGAATCAACTGGTCCGTTTTTCGGCCCATATATTGTTTGCCCTGCAGGCCTATGACATTGCCCAGCCCGGGCAGGAGGAGCAGGATGTGCTGTCATTCATACAGCGGCTTATGCAGGAGTTCACCTCCTTGAGAGCTGACCTGGAAGAGGTGTATGGCCGGACCCGCATCCTCACCAAGCCTGAAGGGTACATGCTGGACCAGGATCACCACCGCCACCTGGCCAACCAGAGTATCAATTTTGACTGGCAGTTCTGGGCTGAATTATACTTTCTGGAAAAGCTTGAAAATCAAATCAATAATCTGTAAAAGTGAGACAAGATACAGGATCAATTTGTCTCTAAATCTGAGAAGATGGGACTCTGGACAGGCAATAACTCCTCCGGAAGGTTCCGGAACCTGGTTATTGGATTTTAAGAATTAATGACTCCAGTGGTTTAAGATCAACCCTTGTTTCCGCTTTCCCATCTTTCACACTGAGTTCCAGTATCCGTTCACTCAGCTGGTCCTCGAGAGAATATATGCCTTCGGTCAGCTCCCAGTTTTGCACCACCTCTTCCGGCAATTGGAGTTCAAATCCAAAGGTGTCATCCGGATCGAAATTTGAGACAATGATCAGACGCTCATCCCCTTTCCAGCGTACAAAAGAGAATAGGCGGTCGTTGTACCATTCAGTATCTCTCCTGTTATAGCTGTGGATCTCCCGATAACCACCCATCAGAGCCTGGCTCTTCAGGGTAAAGTTGAGTAGCTTTTTATAGAAATCACGAAGTTCTGCCTCATTATCTGATAGCTGTCCGCCGTCAAAAACACCTCCATTCATCCATCTTACATGGTTGGGTACACCCCAGTAATCATAGATGGTGGTGCGGGTCCCGGACCCATGCCCTGCATTCCCATCACCGGGTTCCCCTACCTCCTGCCCAAAATAGATCATGGTGGGAGCGGTACTGATGGTAGCTGAGACCACCATGGCCGGTTTTCCTTTGTCCGCCTCACCGGCAAACCCGGCACTGGCGATACGTTGTTCATCATGGTTCTCCAGGAAATGGGTCATATGGTGTTCAATATCCTTCAATCCTTCCTGGATGGGGATAATGTTATCGGTGCTGCCATGCCCCTGCATGATATGTTTCAGTGTATCGTAGAGCTCCACTTTATCATAGAGATAATCCATCTTTCCTTTATAGATGTAGTCCCTGTAGATCTGTGGCTGGTAGATCTCCGCCAGAAGGAATGCATCCGGACTGGCCATTTTGATAGCACTATTCATATAGCTCCAGAACTCTACAGGAACCATCTCGGCCATATCATAGCGGAACCCGTCTACCCCCTTCTCCAACCAGTAGAGAGCGATCTCTCTGAACTTTTTCCAGGAGTCGGGCACCTGCCTGTCCTGCCAGAACGCATAATGGGACTGGTATGATTCATTTTCGTATCCGGCGGGCAGCTCATCAAAATCCTTGCTGCCATCGGGGCGAACTCCAAAATTCACCTTTACAGCTTCATG